>DAIRVF010000202.1:0-1513 GCA_036802965.1 Zestosphaera sp. | reverse complement strand
ATCTAGGAATGAGTTAAGGGATTTAGGACCTGGGGAGACAGCAGAATTAAGGCTAACTTCTCCTGAGGACCTGAGGGGTAAGGAGGTTTACGTGAGGTTAGTGTACGCTGATACTTGGGGTCAAAATATCAAGACTATTAAACTCAAGACTTAGGAAGTGAGCGCAAGTCTGTAGAGGAGGTCTGCAGCGAAAGCGGTTGTCCCCGTGAATATGGCTAGCTTGAGAACACTCCTTAATCTAGAAGCCATTAACTCCGGGTTGTTGATTCTCTTAAGCTTGAGTGTGTTGATTGCTGAGTAGATTAGTAGGACATCAGTTATTAGAGCTAATGCTAGGTATAAGTAGCCGTACCCGGCTAAGAACGGAACGAGCGAAATACACACTATGAATATCTGAAGCAAGAAAGCGACGATAGAGGATTTAGAAACCCCTATAACGCGTGGCAAAGACTTCACGTTTCTTACTTCGTCAGCTCTCATATCCTCTATGGTCTTGATTATCTCCCTAGCTAGGAGTAAGGTGAAGGCGTAGATTGCGGGAATTGCCGAGAACCTGACGTAGCTTAAGTCTTTGATTAGTTCCGATGGGGTGAGAGCACCTAATATTATGGTGAAAGCGCCTTCAAGGGACACAACGACGTTTCCTATAAAGCCTAACTCCTTAATTCTGTAAGAGTATAAGATAACCAGCATCGTGTTAACTATAACGAATGTCGCGGTGAAGATGCCCACGGTTATGGAGGGCGCGACGCCGACCACTATTAATGCGAGGGTCAGGTATAGAGCTTCCTTAGGTGAGACCCTGCCTGAGGGTATCGGCCTGTAAGGCTTGTTCACCTTATCTACTTCCACGTCGAAGTAATCGTTGATTACGTAGCCAGCACTTGATACCAGGCCTACGGCAAGTAGCGGGACTATTAAGGAGGTGCTTGGGAGCGTGCTTATCTCAACTCTCACGGTTAACCAACCTATCAACGTGGTCAGTAACGCTGTTATTACGTTATGTATTCTCAAGAGTTCTAAGTATGCTTTAAGCTTATCCTTAAAGCTCCTCAATTCTCACCCCAGCCTCCTTAAGAGTGTTGAGGAAAGACTTAGATATACTGTAACATCCTTGTCCCCTTATCAATACCCCTAGCTCAACAAGCTTTGCTATGGCTTTGCCGGGTTCTTTAACCTTATGCAGTGCTTGAAGTTCTTTCAAAGCTAGTAGCTCGCCCACAGACCTATTAACACAAAAGTATTTGAGGGTCTTGCGCTGATCCTCGTTAAGTGATTTGATCAACTTTCTCACATCCCCCCACTCACCCACAAACGAACACCTCAGTAATAGTACGTGTCTACGTAGTAGTGCTCTACTATTTCTTCAGGGCTCTCCTTACTTGGGCAGACCTTGAGGAAGGGGCATTCCCCCCTAATAACGCAAGCCGGCTTCTCCCTAGTGCACACCCTCCTACCAAAATACCATAAGAAATCGTCTAGGATAAACGGGTCTAAGTAGGCTGTCCTAGAC
>DAIRVF010000201.1:0-1525 GCA_036802965.1 Zestosphaera sp. | reverse complement strand
CTCTTAATCCAGAAGGACTCCATGTAGGTTAAGGAAGTCTCGCTAGTAGGTCTTAGAGCGAGCTTAACCTCCAGAGGGTCTAAACCGCCGTGAGTAACCCAGAAAACCTGGTCTTCAAATCCTCTCACGTGCTCTGACTCCTTAGCGAGGAGATCCTCAGGTATTAAGAGAGGCAGCAATATCTCTTCGTGACCTGTAGAATCAAGAAGCGTGCGCATTAAGTCAATGACGTGTTTCCTGAGTTTGAAGCCGTAAGGCATCCACACACCGAAACCCTTAACAGGGTACCTCCCATAATCATAGAGCTCCGCTTCCCTCAAAACCCAGTCAAACCACTCACTAAAAGTCATATTCCTCAGATCTTCCTCCCGTACCAGGACTCACCACCCAACCTAAAAACTAAACCTAAGTACCACTTATATTTTTCCTCTCCTAAGCAATCTGCGCGATATACAAGGAATCCTCACTTAATGGGTGGCGCCGCGGCCGGGATTTGAACCCGGGTCACGGGCTTTCCACACATGCCCCTATCTCCTAGGGGGCACTCGACAGGCCCGCATACTAGGCCGGGCTATACTACCGCGGCGCCAATCAATTCTTAGGTGTGGAGCTTATAAGCTTTTTAACGTGTTAGGAACGCACACCCTCCAAGACAAAAGACGTTAAAATATATTAGGTTTGTTTAGGATTAGTTAAGGTGCTGTGGTAATGAGTACAACATACGCTGAGTTAGGGGAGTTGCGTGAGGGTAGCTTCATAGTAATAGATGGGGAGCCTTGCAGGATAGTTGAGATAAGTAAGGCTAAGACAGGCAAGCATGGGAGTGCTAAAGCACATGTGGTCGCCGTGAGCATATTCTCCGGAGTTAAGAAAACCTTGGTAGCCCCGGTAGATCAGAGGGTTGAGGTCCCGATAATCGATAAAAGAACTGGTCACGTCATAGCTGTTACGGGGGCCAGCGTTCAGGTCATGGATCTAGAGACCTACGATACTATAGAGATGGAGATGCCTGAAGAGGAGGAATTAAGGAGTAAGATAGCGGTAGGTGCTGAAGTAGAGTACTGGAACGTTTTAGGTAAGAGGAAGATCATGAGAGTTCTAAAGGGAGCTTAATGAGTTACTTAGGAAGACTAAAGGACTTAATCTCAGATTTTGTGAGAGGTAAGGGGCCTTACGAGGAAAGCGTTAACGAGTTTATAAAAGAGCTCCAGAAAGAACTGATTAAGGCTGACGTAAACCTAAAGTTAGTGATTGAGTTAACTAAGAACATAAAAGAGCAAGCACTAAAGTCTGAGCCACCGCCAGGCATCCTGAGGCGTGAGTGGTTCGTTAAAATAGTCTATGACAACCTAGTAAAGTTCTTCGGCGGTGAGGTAGTTGATGTATTGCCTAAGAAGATCCCGTGGACCCTGATGTTGGTTGGCATACAAGGCAGCGGGAAAACAACTACTGCGGGGAAACTTGCTTACTATTATAAGAAACTCGGCTACAAGCCCTGCTTAGTAACCACGGACACCTACAGACC
>DAIRVF010000200.1:0-1594 GCA_036802965.1 Zestosphaera sp. | reverse complement strand
TCTGGTAACCGGCTACGACGTCCTTAAGTAAAACTATTACGTTACTATCTGGCAATGTTAGCGTACCTCCAACAAGCCACCTCCCCGTTATATACGTTGAAGGAGGGCGGGGGTTCAACGCATTTCTCGAATGCTAGGGGGCATCTGGGCGCGAATACGCAGCCAGTGATTTCCTCGCCGGGTTTCGGGGGTTCGCCAGGTATTGATTTGAGGGGTCTTTTAATCCCTAGAAGCGGTACGGCGTCAGCTAACATTTGTGTGTAGGGGTGTAGTGGCTCGATTATCACGTTACTTCCCGAACACTTCTCAACAATCTTACCAGAGTAAACAACCGCTACGGTATCGCATATCTTGCCGGTCGATACTAGGTCGTGTGTTATTAGTATGAGGGTTAGTGACTCAGTTTCCTTAAGCTTCATCAAGAGCTTGATTAGTTGTAGTCTTAGGTGTGCGTCTAGAGCTGAGGTAGGCTCGTCAGCTACTAGGATTTTAGCGCCTGTTGAAAGAGCTATGGCTATAGCCGCTCTCTGCTGCATCCCCCCACTGAGCTCGTGCGGGTAGTAATCAATTACGCTTTCCGGGTCTAACTCAACGAGAGATAAGTACTTCTTAGCTACCTCAAGAGACTTCTTTTTGTCCCACCCGTACACGCTGTTTAACACATAGTAAAGCTGCGTCCCTATTGTCTGGTAGGGGTTTAAGCTAGTGCCGGGGTTTTGAGGAACGTAGGAAACAACTCTCCCTCTAATGCCTGTGTAATCTCTTAGGTTACCCACGACTACAGGCTTATTGAAGACGTATAGCTCCCCCTCAGTAACTGCGTAAGGAGGTAATATACCGATTATAGTGTTTCCTATGGTTGACTTACCACACCCGGACTCACCGACCAAGCAAAACACTTCTCCTTGTTTGACCTCGAAGGAAACCCCTTTAACAGCCCATAATATATTCTCTTCCTCGTCCATGTAACCTACTCTGAGGTCCTTAGCTTTAACAGCTAAAACCACAGCCTCCACCTCCTCCTCAGTCTCGGATCCATTTCCTCACGTAGTGTGTCACCGACTAAGCTGAAACCTAACGCGGTTATGAGTAGGAAAAGGCCTGGATAAGCACTTATCCACGGCGCGATTTCGAGAACGCCTAACCCCTCAAACATTATCACTCCCCACTCAGGAGAGTTTAACGGCAAGCCTAAACCGAGGAAGTTTATAGTGCTCGCTTCTAGGAGCACGCTACCCATATCAGTCACTGCCTGAACCAAGACAGGCGTTAAGACATTCCTCATGACGTGTCTAGTCATTATCTTCACAGGGCTTAACCCGCTGAGCCTAGCTAACGTCACGTAATCCATCTCCATAATGCTTCTAGCGTAGACGTAGGTAACCCGCGCGTACCAAGACCACCAAGTAATCACTAAGCTGGTTATTATGGTGAGTAATCCGGGACCTAACGCCAGCCTCAAGACCAGCGCTACTATTACTGCAGGGATGCTGATGAATAACTCAACCAAGTAATTGAGGACTGTCTCCACAACCCCCCTGAAGTAAGCGGCTAGAATGCCTACGACTAGACCTATCACCAAGCTCAGCGAAAT
>DAIRVF010000199.1:0-1674 GCA_036802965.1 Zestosphaera sp. | reverse complement strand
CTTCTGAGCTGGATGGATGGTAAGGTGGTCTATAAGGAGAAATATGATGGCGTCTTAAGCGATTTAGATTTGAGGACTGTCGTCCCATCCTTCCCTGAGAGAGTCAGCAAATTCCTAAGGGGGGAGCATGTTAAGCCGCCGTTGAGTAAGGAGGACACACTCATAAGCCTCTTAAGTAAGTTGTTGAAGGGAGGGATGTACTGAGAGGTTGGTTCTGGGAGAGGTGTTCAGCACGTTAGATGTCGAGAAGATTAGGGAGGACTTCCCAATACTTAAGCGTAAGATTAACGGGAGGAGACTCATATACCTGGATAACGCCGCAACAACTCAGAAGCCGAGGCAGGTCGTAGCAGCTATAGTTAAGTATTACTTTAACTACAACGCCAATGTCCACAGAGGCTTTCACACGCTTTCTCAGGAAGCTAGCCAGGCTTACGAGGAGGCGCATGAGGTCATAGCTAAGTTCATCAACGCCTACTCGTGGGAGGAAATAATTGACGTGTCAAACACTACAGACGGGTTAAATCTCGTTGCTTGGGGTTGGGGGCTGGATAACCTGAAGCCCGGTGATGAAGTGGTAGTCACCGTCATGGATCACCACAGCAACATGCTTCCGTGGAGAGCTGTTGCAGAGAAAACAGGCGCTAGGGTTAGGTACGTGGGCGTCACGGAGGAGGGAATACTTAACTACGAGGAGCTGGAGAAAACTATTAACGAGAGAACTAAGGTAGTTGCTTTCCCGATGGCGAGTAACGTCGTCGGAACAATAAATGATGTGAAGAGAATTGCGAGGCTAGCTCACTCGGTAGGGGCCATAGCTGTTGGGGACGGGGCCCAGTACGTGCCACACGTACCAACAAACGTTAGAGACCTAGAACTAGATTTCATCGCTTTCAGCGGTCATAAGATGCTCGGGCCGACCGGAATAGGTGTTTTATGGGGTAGGAGAGACGTCCTAGAATCTATGAAGCCTTTCAGAGTTGGCGGTGATACGATAAAAGACGTGTCACTGGATTCAGTGGTATGGCATGACCTGCCCTGGAGGTTTGTGGCCGGAACGCCGAACATAGCTGGCATGATAGGGCTGGCGGAAGCCGCTAAATACTTAATGAGGTTAGGGATGGAGAACGTGAGGGAGCATGACGTAGCCTTAGTAAGTGAAACTCTGAAGAGGTTTAGGGAACTAGAAGATGAGCTGGTTATTCTAGGACCTAAAGACCCTCACTCAAGGACCGGGCTAGTGGCTTTTAACGTTAAAGACCTACACTACCACACCGTCGGCAAGGCATTAGATCTATTCGGGATAGCTGTGAGAACAGGCGGTCACTGCGCACACCCACTACACTACAGGTTAGGATTTAAAGGGTCTGTTAGAGCGAGTTACTACATATACAACACGTTAGAAGAGGTAGAGGTATTCGTTGAAGCACTAAAGTTAATAATATCGCTTAAAGAAAGGCTTGCTAAGGAACCCGTCGAGGAGGTTTGTACAGGAACCTAACCCGATTAAGACATGTTCCCACTTAATAGTGCGGGACCGGGATCCCTCTATCCCCCAAATAATCTCGGGAATTTCCGCATTGAAAGAATTTTTAATTTAAGTAACGTTGATGATCGTGCTCGTAGGACTTATAGAAAGATTTATAGATGTAGGTATAGTTATATTAGTGGGGT
>DAIRVF010000198.1:0-1700 GCA_036802965.1 Zestosphaera sp. | reverse complement strand
AGTTCCTGGGTAAGAGGATCAGTTATGTAGTACCCATAGAAATCGGCGCCGGGAACGTGGCAGTACCGGTGCATACTGCCGCGTTTAAGAGTCGTGTTCTAATAGATGGTGACGGCGCTGGCAGAGCCATACCCGAACTTGAGCTAACCACTTTCGATATTTACGGTGTTCCCATATCACCTATGTCTATCTCTGACTGGGAGGGTAACGGCGCCATACTGTTCACCAAGGACGCCGTTACCGCAGAGAAGATATCTAGACACATAACGATGGCTTTTGAGGGTGTTGCGGGGATAGCGCTTTATCTAATGAGCGGCGAGATTGCTAGAAACGTTATCATACCGGGAACCTTAACTCTCTCCACGCGTATAGGAGGCATACTACGCACATATAAGGAGAAGGGAGTAGATCCTGTAGAGATGTTGCGTAAGGAATTAAACGCTTACGTTCTAGGTTCAGGTAAGGTAATCAACAAGACTATGAGAACTGTTGGGGGGTTTGATGTGGGCTTAGTGGAAGTTGCTGAGGAGGGGGGAAGTAGGTTAAGAATTTACCTAAAGAACGAGAACATAATAGCTGAGAGGAACGGCAAGATCCTCACTATGGCTCCTGACTTAATATGCTGGCTCTCAAATAATTACACACCATTAACTAACGCGGATATAGAAGTTGGGATGAGCGTGTGGGTTATCGGGTTTAAAGCACATGAAAAACTTCGTACTGAGAAGGCGTTAAAGGCTTTCGAACACCTGTACGTTGACGTGGGCTTTAAGACGAGGTATGTTCCTATTGAGGAGCTCGTAAGAGGTTAAGGCTAACCTCACCTAATAAGAGACTCTTCTTTTTTCATTTTATATTTTATGAACGAATCGAGAACACTCCATGTCGGCTGCGCTTCCACGTCACCTCTAGTCGTCACCACTAAGGCTCCTGCTGCATTACCATATCTTAAAGAATCTTCAATACTTAATCCCTTATATAATGAGGCTAGGAAAGCCGCATTAAACGCATCTCCCGCGCCTATGACGTCCTCAATTATTGGTACATTAAAGGCGTGCGCTCTAAAGACTTCGTAATTCCTGTTCATCGCTAACGACCCCTCATCTCCTAGCTTAACTACGAGCAACTCAACCCCTAAATCAATTACTTTATGCATGGCTTCCTCTAAAGAAACGTTAGTAAATAGTACTGCTAGATCTTCCCTGTTAGTAAAGACAATCTTAGACTTAAGGAAGTAGCTTAACCTTTCCCTGGCTTTGTTTAAATCTCTCCACAACTTAATCCTCACATTAGTGTCGAAGATGATGTCCAGTCCCTCTTTAGCGGCTACTTCATAAGCTTTCTTGACAGCATAGTAACATGTGTCACTCAGCGCGGGCGTTATCCCCGTTATTATTAACGCTTTAAATTTCGCTATGTAGTCTTCATCCACGTCTTCAGGTCCCATCTTACTCGCAGCTGAGCCGTGCCTATAGTAAAAAACCGTTGATTGACCGGGTATTGGGTAATGTCTCTGAATAAAATACACGCCTGTAGGCGCTTCATTATCTACGAGTATCCTAGAGGTATCAACACCCTCGCTTCTCAAGAAGTTTATTATCATCATCCCGAACTCATCATTGCCTACCCTACTAATAATTCCGGCAGTATAGCCTAGCTTACGCAACCCTATAAGCATATTAGCTTCAGAACCCGCCACA
>DAIRVF010000197.1:0-1765 GCA_036802965.1 Zestosphaera sp. | reverse complement strand
TCTTCACGTAAGTAAATAGGTAGGTTTACTGAGGACTCAACATCAACTAACTCGATAGGTGCTTTGTCAGCCTTCTTAGCAACTGATTCGCTAACTAACAATAACGCGGCGGCGCCGTCGCTCGTCGGGTGGGAGTCCAGCATAGTTATAGGTTCTGAAATCCTTAAAGCCCTACTCAACGAATCCGTTGATATAGTGAATTGGAGTTGTGCGTGAGAAGTCTTAACAGCGTTCTCGTGCATCTTAATAGACCACCTAATTATGCTCTCCCTTGAAACCCCGTACCTCCTCATATATTCGTTCGTTATTAGCGCCGCATAATCAGGTGGCGTCACGTTCTTGATCCCTTCAACCTCGTATTCAAGTATTTTCGTGTAGACTTTGTTAACGACCCAAGAAGGGTACTCACTCATCTTCTCGAAGCCTACCACGAGCACCCTACTCGCCTTCCCAGATCTTATTAAAGCGTGGGCGTAGTCTAGAGCAACCGCGCCGGAAACCTCGCCACTACTGACAGTTAACGCCTTAACGTTCCTAAACCCTAGGTTTTGCGCGATGTAGGTTGAAGGGTCGGCTTGATTAAGTATTGATTCAGGGAACGCTGTGGAGACTACGAGATACTCTATATCTGAGACATCAAGCCCTGAATCAGCGAGTGCTTTGCTCACCGCTTCATCAATCAAGACTAGGTAGTTCTTGTCGTAATGCCTGTCAACCTTAGTAACTCCACTACCTATCACGTAAGTCTTCATCTCCCATCACCATAAATTCCTGTGTATTAGGTTTCTGAACTTAGAGTACTCTGCGTAAGATATGTATTTCTTGCGAGCCATGAGTTCCTCTACTGTGGGGGCCCTACCCACCCTCTCCAAGACCTTCTCCGTTACTAAGACACTGATAGCGTCGGCTCCAGCGCCTGAGCCGAACGGAGCAACCAGGATTCTCTGACCAGGCTTAGAATTCTCGAGGATCTTAGCTAAGCCTAACAGAGCTGACGCGTTATAAGTGTTACCAATCCACGGAGTCACTATGCCTGGCAAGACCTTCTCCCTCGGAAACCCAAGCATCCTCCCTACCTGAAGAGGAAACTTACCGTTGGGTTGGTGGAAAACCGCATAATCGAAATCACTTGGTTTAAGTCCCGACTCATCCATCAGCATCTTGACCGCTGACACGATATGGTGGAAATACGCTGGCTCTCCAGTAAAGCCCTCGCCGTGAGCAGGGTACTTAGAACCGTCCCTCCTCCAAAAATCTGGGGTGTCGGTAACGTAGGTAACTAAGATTTCGAAGACCGCTACCGACTCGTCAGCAGGTCCTACTAAGTAAGCTGCGGCACCAGACGAGGCCGTCAGCTCTAACACGTCTCCGGGATTGGCTTGAGCAGTATCCGAGCCTATGGCTAGCCCGTACCTCACGGTACCACTCTCAACGAGGGAGACAGCTATTCTAATACCTTCACTTCCAGCCCTACAAGCAAACTCCAGGTCTGTCGATAGTTTCTTCGTAGATATTCCTAGAGCGTCAGCTATTATTGTTGACGAAGGCTTAACAGCGTACGGTTTTGATTCCGTGCCGACGAACACTGCACCGATAGCGTTTGGGCTCACGCCCGCTCTTAATAGTGCGGACTTAGCCGCGTACCAACCCATAGTAACGGTGTCTTCATCAGCTCCTGCAACAGCCTTCTCCTCAATCCATATAGAATCGGTGACTCGGTCGTCAAACCCCCACTGCCTCGCTATCTCCTTAGCTTTAATCCTGT
>DAIRVF010000196.1:0-1782 GCA_036802965.1 Zestosphaera sp. | reverse complement strand
ATGTAAGGCCATGCGGAAGTAACCACCCACCTCCCCGTAACCACCCACCTCTTAGTAATATTACAACAAACCCTCTTAATAACTAAAATTACCTCTCAAACATCTTAATAGTTGGTGAGGGTTTAGAGTTGAGTAAGCATTACGTGTATCCTTTTCTGAAGAAGCTAGACGAATACTTCAGAGACAGGTTCGGGAGTGACTTAGACTTAGCCACCCTATTCAGTAATAAGGAGTTAAGGATTAAAGCTCTCATCAGAGTGAAGAAAGCTTTATCTAAGGGGGGGAGGGGTAGGAGCTTGAGTGCCGATATGGGAGAACGTGACGAGGACGAGTACCTAGCTTTCTACATGGGGCTCCTGGTAGCTGGGTTCACGGACGTGTGGGCTCTCAAGAAATACGTAGATAGTGAGGTTAAGAAATTCATAGAGTCAATGAAGTCGGAAAATAGCAGGTTCTTATGGAGTGTCTCGCGCAGGCTAGGCATATCGAGTGAGTTACTAGTTAAGGATGATGAGTGTGGTTATAAGATAGTCTTGGCTTCCGAACCAAAACAAGAGATAGCGTGCTTTCAGTTTAGGTTAACGATACCTAAGTATTTGACTCATGCGGACAGACTCTTAGGCGAGTCCGGCTGGTCCCTACTAGAAAATTACGTGAGAGACGGGTACGTGTACCTACCCAAGAATAAGTTCGTGCGCTTATTGGAGGACCCGCTCAAAGAATACATGGTTAAATTATTTGACGAGTTGAGCGTTAAGCTAACTGAGGTTAGTATCTTAGATGAGTTGAGGAATGAGATCGCTGAGCTTATTCGTAAGAAGTATAAACGTGTGCGTGCTGAGGAGCTCGGTGAGGAACGCCTGAGTAGGGGTGAGATTAGAGAAGAGTTTTTTCCTCCGTGTATTAAGGAATTAATTAAGTCTTTGAGAGCTAGCGAGCACTTAACCCATGTCCAGAGATTCGCTTTAACGACTTTCTTACTTAACGTGGGGGCTACGGTAGACTATGTCCTAGAGTTGATGAGGAACGCGCCGGACTTCAACGAGAGGATAGCTAGGTATCAAATAGAGCATATAGCTGGTTTAAAAGGTGGTGGTAAGAAGTATAAGACCTATAGCTGCGTTAAGATGAAGGAGTTGGGTATGTGCGTGGCTGAATGCGGTGTTAAGACACCGGTCCAGTACTACGTGAGATCACTGAAGAGCCTCAGGAAACCCAGCGAAAAACAATCCTCTCATAACCAGGGATCTTAAAGCCTCTCCTGACAGAGAATCTAAGAACGTTTTTCGGCTTGATTTCGTACTCAACCCCTACATCAACTTCCACTACCTCGAAATCCGGTGGGAAGATCCAGGCTACGCTGTAGTCGTACGCAGTGACTTCGGGCTCGTATATGTTCTCATAAACGTTATCTCCCTTCGTTAACTCACCCCTGAAGTGGATAAGGAATTCCACGAAGGGTCTTCTGAAGGAGCCTCTGAAACCAGCGTTAACCGACACTACCTTAGGCTTACTCACCACCCCGTTAATCCTCACCACTTCCTCGTCGAGGAATGACTGCATGTTATTCTTCATGTTCTCTAGTTCCACGCCCGGCCTCGTCTCTAGTGCTCGAGCAAACTCTTCCTCAGTATCTACGTACTCGTAGATGATTATCTGGTGGAAGTCTCCGGTCGGTGAGACTATGAAGTACCCGTAAGCGTATATCGGCTTCACGTTATGAGTACCTTCCTATCTTCTTTAATAACCCTCAACACTACTGCTGTGGAGGTTCTCTGAACC
>DAIRVF010000195.1:0-1785 GCA_036802965.1 Zestosphaera sp. | reverse complement strand
TACCCTCCCTCCTCAACCTCATCAAATACTCGTAGTTAACATTAACCTCGACACCGTCCTCAGTAACTACAGTAATTAAGCTCCCGTCCCTAACGAAACTACCCTCCAACTTAATGAGGAGTTCTAGAGCCGACTTCGAAGGCTCCAGCAGATCCCAGAAAATACTCCTGATCTCCTTAACCAGCCTATGATCTATTGAAGGAACCTCATCATAGACGTGGTTCAGGAAATCGTCGTAACCGACATGCAAGTTTAAGTCATTATTACTGCTTAAGTAGTCGATAGTACGCTTCACCAAGCCAGCATCGTAAACCTTGTAAGTATTGTCGTAGAAACCATCGTCCTCAACCCAAACGAAAGCACGTCCTGACTTCTCATCACGTCTCAGGAATCTGCCAAACCTCTGTATGAGGGAGATCGGGGGAGCTATCTCCGTTATTATCAGATCTGACGTAAAATCTACACCGGCCTCAACGGCCTGAGTACTCACGAGCACCAACTTACCGGGAGAATCTTCCAGGGCTCTGAGGCTGCGAAGCTTGGCTTCCCTGTCCTCGACGGAGAACCGTGAATGAATAAGGATTTTTCTGCCATCAACTAACCTATAGAAGTTAACTGCGTCCTCAACGGTATTGAAGACTACCAAGGCCTTATTAAACTCATTTTTCAACAGGATCTCCCTAATACTCTCTAGCTTACCCTCCTTCTTCAAGTGCAGAAGCTCAACACGATACTTCTTAGAAAGACGCTCCTCAAAAAACTTAGGATCTGCTTCCTTAGTAAACCTTCTTACCTCCACCCTACCACTAAGCACGCGCTCGAAACTCTTAGGGAAGGTCGCCGTCATCAGTATGACTCTAACATCCGTGGACCTACACAAATCCATCAAGGCTTCTAGAAAACTCAGCGATTTGCCAGTATCGTACATTAAGTGAACCTCATCTAATACTAGGTGTGTCGAGGAGAATACCGAGGACCATGAAAATAAGTAATGACCTAAACTCTTAAACCACTCCTCCGAAGTAAGCCTTCTCAAAACATTGTAAACATCCTCAGGCGAGAGGCCGAGCGCCGTGAAAGACAGCGTGTCAATAGTAGTCAGCGTGATCGGGTGAATTAGGTACGGTGACTCATGCCTACCCATATATCTAGCGCCGACAAAATCCTTGCCTACCCCGACAAAATCGAAGAACCCTTTAAGTATATCCACCTGCTCCTCAATCAAGGACCTGAGCGGGTAAGCGATTATGGTCTTAGAAAACTCGTTGAAGCTACCTAAGGCTATGCTCATCGTGATAGCTGTCTTGCCGTAGCCTGTGGGAGCGCTCACGAGGTAATTCCTTGAGTCACTCGACAAAGTGTTGATTAACTCGTTTAAGAAAGGTCTTTCTTCAAGTTTACCGTGCCTTCTTTCTCTAAGATACTCTAATACCCTCCTATACGACTCCACAGAAAGCACTTTAAATATTCCCCAGCGTAAGGGGCTTTCTTACTACGAGCTATGTCGTGAGCTTTACGCACCTCCCTATACATGCTAGCTAAGTATACGGGGCTACCAGAAACGACGTAATTATATAAATACCTAATCGCCTTAAAAGCGTGGTAACCATCACCATGCTCATCCCTACCTCTAACAAACCTACTCGCAGGCTCGAGTAAGACGTTGAGAACCCTACTCAACTCATTAACCAACTTTAGGTCTTCATATAGTTTCTGCTCGACGTAGATACTTATAGGCGTGTCCACGTAAATCTTGTACGTCCGACCCTCTCCACGCACCTTAAC
>DAIRVF010000194.1:0-1825 GCA_036802965.1 Zestosphaera sp. | reverse complement strand
CCTTATAACATTCAGCGTAACATACGCAACACTTACTATACTCACCTTCACCACGATCCTTACGATCTTTCCAGTCCATAAGACTATCAAGAACGACTAGAAAGACCTTAGTTCTCTTACCAGCATCACCGAAAAACCTCAAAATAGGCTCAAGAGTAGTGCAAGACTCCACAACATCCGCACCCTCCCTAACACGATATTTAAAACTCTTCCAAAAAGCCGGATTACCCCACGTAGAAATAATCAACCTACCACAACTCAAGATCACACCATCCATAGAATGACTCTTCTCACACTTATTAATTCTAGTATTAGTGATGAGGCTAAAACTCCACTAGCTCTCACTCACTAAGGACGTATTGAATTTCGGGTTGAGTAGGGTGTTGGATTAGCCATGAAGAAAATTTAAATATTTATGTTTCGATACGTGAAGTGGGGGTGGGGAAGTGTTAGATTCTCTTATCAAACTAGTTAGTACTAAAAGCAGGGCTCTCCTTCACGACCCTCCTAATAAGATGTGGGTTCTGAGAGAACATGAGGATATAGCAAGGACTTTTAGAGAGCTTATTCTAAGAGATACTCTACTGGCCTACCACGTCAGTGAGGAACATGAAAATATTATTAGGAGGGCTGACAGGATGGCATCGACATTTGACAGATGGCTTATTAACGCTGTCTACGCTGGCGGTAGGGGTGGCGTTGTAGTAGAGTATAACAGGTTGCATAATATCTTAAGACCTGATAAGTTCGTAGAGCTAGAGTCGTTTCCCTCAGACAAGGCCTTTAAGATCATGGAGGATGTTGGTTTGATTCTCCGTAAGATCAGTTCCTTCCTCAAGTCAAGGGAGTCTGAGCCGGCGACGGAGTATGGGAATCTTATTCTCCTATATTCCACGCTATATTTTCTGCTTGAGACGGCTTGGTATTCTAATAAACTGCCTTCAAGCTTAGCTGACACGCGTGTCCCGACACATACAGTCTTTGATCATTTATATGCTACTACGTCCATGGTTAATCTAAACCTACATGACGCCCCAGAGGGTTTTATAGTCAGAATAGATATTCCGGGCATCTCAAGCTTCATCTCGTCTTCCAGGAAGACTTCGGATTTCTGGGCCGGGAGCTGGATTCTCTCAAAACTTATGTGGGGTGTAATTGAGAGCTTCATCAGACTTTATGGCCCAGACGTCGTTTTATCACCAACTCTCAGATTAAACCCTTACTTCTTCAAGTATGTTATTGAGAGGCTTGAGGAGACAGGGCTCGATAAGGATAAGGCAGAGCTCGAGGATTTAATTATTAGCAAGATCTGTGAATATTACGTGGAGACCTTATCGGGATTAGGATGGGAAAACCTCCTGAAAGAGAAGCTTGGTGTAAGGGAAGTTAAGGAAGTTTGTGCATGCGGTAAGCGTAAGGAGTTCTTAGAGATGCTGGCGTTAACTCCCTTAATACCAGCTACTGCGTACTTAGTCTTACCTCCATTCATTATTAAGGAGGATATGTGGGAAGGTGCTGAAGCGAGACGTTCAGAGTCTTCCATGATTGACGAGATCAAGGATATGGTATATCGAGCGTATCTGGAATCATGGAGTAGGATGCTGGACGATATTAAGCGTAGATTAACTGAGAAAGCGGAGGCTGAGTTAATCTCGGGAAAGAAACTGCTAGCAAAACAGGTACTTCTAAAGCTCTTAGAGTTTGAGGGGATAAGGAAAGTTATTGAACTCCCGCATGTGGGCGTTAGAGTGGACGTGGTAGATGTGAGAGACGCGTATGAGAAACTTTTAGATTGCTTGGTGAAGTTGGGTGGAGACTCTTGCAG
>DAIRVF010000193.1:0-1853 GCA_036802965.1 Zestosphaera sp. | reverse complement strand
CTCCTGCTCAAGATAGTGTCTACCAGCAACGAAGAACTTTCATCCACCATAGATGAGATAGCCTTAATTAAGGGAATTACTGAGTTGAAGGTCAAGTACGTTTTCAAAACTTTGGAGAGTAAAAACATAGGCAAGGTATTCTCAAAACTGGGTATTTGAAGAGATAACCCCAAACACTAACTTCCAGCTAAGATTTAGAAACCTATCTTTCTGCTTGATTTCCTCAACTCAAGAATCATCCGCCCCGCTAACTCAATGATTTTATTTCTTGAGTTTCCTCAGTAAGTAATCTACTATCTTAGGTGCGGGATTCACTCCAGTACCTGCGTGAAAGCCTTGCCAGTTAGGCATTGCGTTAACTTCGTAAACTACGTAACCATCCTCGGTCTCGCCTACGTCGACCCCTGCGTAGTCTAGTTTCAGAACTTTAGTAGCTTTTAAAGATAGCTCTGCTAAATCAGCGTCTACTGGTGCTTTCTCAACTCTCGCACCCTGAGCTACGTTAGTTTTCCAAGTATTCTCGGGTTTATACCTGTATATCGCGCCCAGAATCTCATCGCCTACTATGAAGACTCTTATATCTCGCTCCTTAGCTCTAGTGTATTTCTGCACTAAGAGTGGCTGACTATGGCTAAGCCAGGTCTTGCCTATTATGTAAGCTATGTCAGGATCTGAAACAAGTAGCGAGCCGTAACCCATACTCCCTATCAATGGCTTAATGACTGTCTTACCCCAGGATCTCACGGTCTCGCTTAACACGTACACGTCCTCAGTAATCTTAGTTTCAGGAACTCTCACCCCAGAACTAGCTAGTAATTGAGTTGCCCTATACTTATCGCGGGCGTTCAGGAAACCCTCACTACTATTAACTAGTAAAACACCACTTATCTCAAGCTGTTTCAGTATGTTTACCCTCTTGAGGAGGGTCTCCATACTCGCTACGGAACCAATCCCCCTCACTAAGCCGCCGTCTATCTCGACTAAGTGATCACTACCGTAGCTAATCCTCAGACTACCGTCTTTCGAGACTTCACCGTTAAGTCTCGAGATTCTTAAGTAGAGAACGGAAACACCCTTCCTCAACAATTCCGTAAGTAACTCCCTAGCAGTCTGAGGAGGCACAGGAGCTTCGTGAATTACAGCAACCCTCAAACATCGTTACCTCAAAAGTATTTAGCTTAGGCAACTATTTAAGGACTACGCAAATAAACATCTAGAGTGAAGTAACGTGATTGAATGGGTACTGATACCAATAACGACCACGCTAGCGTCAACCTACTTGATTATGAGTGTGGAGAGGAGTAGGGGTATAACATCCCCGGATGTTCATAAGCCCGGGAAGCCTAGAATACCTAAGACAGCAGGACCAGCGTTCATGGTTACCTTGCTAGCTGGGTTAATTCTCTCCCTAATAAACAACATGGCATTATTCGCGTGCCACATTCTAGCGGCGGTGATCGCTGGCTTAATAGGATTTTACGACGACTTTAAGAGTCTTGGAGCTGTGTGGAAAGTTATTTTACTCACACTCCCCTCACTGCCGGTCCTGCTCGGCGCTGCTTATGTGCCGAGACCTTACATACCGTTAGTTGGTTCCTTGAGGATACACATAATATACCCGTTGCTTCTACCGCTAGCTTACAGCGTGTCAACGAATGCTTATAACATGATCGACACGCATAACGGTGTCGCGGTAACAGCGGCGCTCACATCATCGATAGCCTTGCTGACATCTACCGTGGACAAACCCCAACCACTGGATGAGGGCTTCATATTCTCGCTATTCGTCATATTCTTCTTAATTAGTTACTTCCCCTTCAACGCGTACCCCTCAAAGATATTTAATGGTAATA
>DAIRVF010000192.1:0-1854 GCA_036802965.1 Zestosphaera sp. | reverse complement strand
GGTATAACGGGCCAACCCTAATTGAGGCTCTAGACTCTACACAACCACCGCCTAAGCCCATCGACAAGCCTCTCAGAATACCTGTTCAGGAAGTGTACTCGATAACTGGTGTAGGCACGGTACCTGTCGGCAGGGTTGAGACAGGTAGGTTGAGGGTTGGTGACACGATAATCTTCATGCCTGCCGGTGTTTCAGGGGAGGTCAGGTCTATAGAGATGCATCACGAGAAAATGGAGGAGGCTTTGCCAGGCGACAACATAGGGTTTAACGTGAAGGGCGTTTCGAAGACTGACATAAAGAGGGGTGACGTGGCCGGGCACCCGCAGAACCCGCCGACCGTGGTTAAGGAGTTCACTGCCAGGGTCTACGTAGTTTACCACCCGACAGCTATTCACGTAGGTTACACACCGGTAATACACGCCCACACGGCGTCGGTAGCTGCCAGAATAACTGAGATTGTCGGCAAGCTAGACCCTAAGACAGGTCAGATAGCTGAGAAGAACCCGCAATTCATTAAAGTCGGTGAGTCAGCTATAATGAAGTTCCAGCCCATAAAGCCTATGGTGATAGAGAAGTACAGCGATATACCGCAGCTAGGAAGATTCGCTATGAGAGACATGGGCAAAACAGTCGGCATCGGTGTGATAATAGACGTAGTACCAGCTGAGATAAAGAAGTAAGGTTACTAAATTCGCAGGGTAGCTTTAATGGTCTCGAAAGCTCGAATAAGGCTTTGGAGCACTAACATAGACCACCTAAACGAGGTAACCTCCAACCTAGTTGAGATAGCTAAGAAAGCAGGTGTGAAGGTCAGGGGTCCTGTTCCCTTACCAACTAAGCGCTTAGTAGTACCGCTATTGAGATTACCTCACGGGGAAGGAACGAAAGTCTATGAGAAGTGGGAGATGAGGATACATAAGAGGTTAGTAGACATAGACGCAGACGAGAGAGTTATGCGTCAAATAATGAGGATAAGAATACCTGACGACGTATACATTGAAGTAGAGTTAGTCAGATAACACGCAACACCTGTCCCAAACTAAGAACGTTTTCTCTAAACGAAAACATGTCAGCTTTAAATTTCTAGTAGCAAATAATTTAATTGGCCGGGGTGCCCGAGCGGTCTAAGGGGCTGGCCTTGAGAGCCAGTGGGGGGAAACCCCGCGCGGGTTCAAATCCCGCCCCCGGCGCTCCCCTCATAAGCAAGAATCAAAAATCCTTGAAACACCCTATATAAGTTCACTGTTTAACCCTTCTTCTAGTGCTATCTCGTGAAGTCTTTTATCAGCTACTACGAACGTGGACGCATTCACTATTTTCGCAGAAGCTATTTGTAAGGCATCCGCTTGATATACGTGATATCTTTCTACTATTTTCCATGCTTGTTTTAAGATACCTACTCTTAGGTGTACTAAGACGAGGACGTTCAGCTTATGCATTCTCAGAGTCTCTGAGATGAATCTTTTCCTAATCGTTAAATATTCTTCGTCGTTGATTCTGTCGAGAGTTCTCGCTTTATCTATTACTCCTAGAACTTCACCGACGTTCCATAAGCTAAAAGATACGCGTAACTCACCACTATAAGCGTTCCTGTAGATATTCCTAACATATTCAGAGCCAGGCTCACTAACATATCTTTTAACGATAGCGCTACTGTCTAGATATACTATCTGATCGCTCATCCCTCATCTCCCTGACTAACTCACTAACAAGTCCCTCCCTAAGTTTTACAGGTTCAAAATCCAGCTCGCTAATGAATGTATCAACCATATCTCTTAACGCTGCCTCCGCATTCTCACCTATTTCTTCCCTAATCATCTCCTCTAGGAGAAAACTAACCTCAAGGTCTAACTC
>DAIRVF010000191.1:0-1857 GCA_036802965.1 Zestosphaera sp. | reverse complement strand
AACCAAAACCTCTAAACGAGCCCCTTGACTCACCGGAGTTTCTAGGGGTTGAGATAAAGAGTCCTAGGAATGCCAGGACCGCGCCGACCACACTACCTGGTTTTAGAGCCTCACCTGCTATTACGGAAAGAGCTTGAGCGACGAATATGTAGGTATACGCCGCCACCACCGCCCTCCCGCCGCCGAGGATTTGAATAGCTTTAGTGTAAGCGGCGTCGCCCACGCCGGGCCCTATTAGAGCGGACGCTACGAATAAGACTAAGCTGTAGGAAGTTACCTCAACGTCTAAACCTACGAGAGAGCAGAACACTAGTGCCGGGAGCAATGCTAGCAGAGCTCTAAGCCCTGTGAATAGGATGGGCTGCAAGAAGTTCCTGTACCTGCTTATGAAGGCCGGGTTAAGAGACCATAAGAGAGCCGTGATCAACGCGTACCCGAAGCTCAGCAGTCTCAACACCGATATGAGAGCAAGGAAGGATTTAAAAGCTATCCACCACTAAATTAAAGCAAATCCCGTCCTAACTAGCCTGGGAGCGGGTTGCGTGCTTATATTAACGTTACGTCATCATTTAATTAGGTGGTTTAATGTATTTCGTGAATGAAGCGGTTAAAGACCTCTTAAAGCTTTATAGGAGGATCTGGGCTTTATCGCACGCGATGTCGGTCATGGGCTGGGATTTAGAGACTTACATGCCTCCTGAGGGTATTGAGGAGAGGAGTGTTGCCCACGCGGAATTAAGTCTTATGATTCAGGAATTACTGCTCCGTAAAGAATTTCTCGAGGCTCTTGAGAAAGCTTCTAAGCAGGAATCGTTGAATGATTATGAGAAGGGTGTGGTAAGGGTTCTTGAAAGAGAAGTTAGGATCGCTAAAGCTCTACCCCCGAGACTCGTCGAAGAGTTAGCTAGAGTGACTCAGGAGGGTAGGATAGCGTGGAAGGCCGCTAGAGAGAAAAACAACTTCGAGATTTTCAAGCCATACCTAGAGAAAATAGTCGACTTAACTAAGGAGAAAGCGAATTACCTAGGTTTTAGAGAGCACCCGTATGATGCGTTGGTGGATCTGTATGAAGAGGGGATGACTACTAGAGACGTGGACATGATGTTCAGCTACTTAGAGCCTAACATAAGGAGGGTGTTAGATAAGGTTTTGAGTGAGGGTAAATACTCGGTAGACCACCCATTAGAGAAAGAGAAGTACCTGAGAGAAGAAGCTGAGAAACTTAACCTAGCAGTACTTGAGGCTTTCGGATTCCCACTAGGTAAGAGAGCAAGGCTCGACGTATCAGCACATCCGTTCACGATAAACATGGGTGTGAGAGATGTCAGGATAACCACGAGGTATGAGGGTTATGACTTCAAGAGAACCTTGTTTAGTGTGATACACGAGTTCGGACACGCGCTTTACGAGTTGCAGGTTGACGAAGAACTCAGGTATACCCCCGTAGGTAGCGGGGTCTCACTAGGTATTCACGAGTCTCAGAGCAGGTTCTGGGAGAACGTGATCGGCAGGTCTAGAGCGTTTGTTCAAGCGTTCATAGACTTGACCAGGTACGTGAGCCCGGCCAGAAACAGGGACCCTGAAGACATATACGTCTACTTCAATACCGTGAAGCCGTCGCTGATCCGTGTAGACGCGGATGAAGTGACCTACAACCTCCACATAATACTCAGGTTCAAACTGGAGAAGCTGATGGTTTCCGGAGAAGTAAAGGTCGCTGACCTGCCCGAGCTATGGAATTACGAGATGGAGAGATTAGTGGGCGTTAAACCCAAGAACTACTCAGAAGGGGTGCTCCAGGACATCCACTGGAGTATGGGTTCTATAGGTTATTTCCCAACATACACGCTGGGAACG
>DAIRVF010000190.1:0-1878 GCA_036802965.1 Zestosphaera sp. | reverse complement strand
AGCTATTATTAACTCGTAGCTATGTGTTAAGACAGAACTCACGAATAAAGACATTATCAGGAGTCTTAACAATAATGTCGTAACAGCCAGTCCCCTCCCCATGTTATTAGGGAAGAAACTTAAGGAAAGGGACGCTAAGATCTTCGCGATGCCGTAAACAGCTAATACGAATTCGTTACTCATCCCTAAGACTCTGAGGAATATGAAGGCTAGGGGTGTGAAGAAGAAGGAATTACTTAATCTAAAACCTATAACGGACGTTAACACGTCACCCACCGAGAGAGTATTCCGCGTTTCTAGCATTCTTGAAAGCATCCTCGCTTTTGAGGGTGTGTATAGGGGGTCATAACCTATAGATGAGAGTATACTGACCGTTGACAGTGACGAATTAATGTTCTTCTCTAACCTGAATAAGTCTCTGGAAAACGATGACTTACTAGAAGGCATGAAAAGAAATAGGAGGAGGCCTACCGAGAGGAAGGTGGCTGAGAAAATACTTGCTGAATCTATCAAGAAAGTTAGTGAGAGCGAGGAAATCACGTAGAGTAATACTCCCTCGAAAAACATGGAGAGCTGGAAGAACATTCTGTTAGCGAAGTTCCAGTCCTCACTCTCCAAGCTATTGAGTATGGCTATCGAGATACTGCTCCTAACCAGAGCAACACTAGATGCGTGAAGTATTTGAGATACGATAATGTGGTAGAAGTTCCCGAGCGAGAATAGGAAAGCAATGAGGGTTAATGTTATCGGCATAGAAATTATTATCAAGGGTTTAGACCCCTTATTCTCGGCTACCCTAGAGGCAAGCCTTGAAACCACCGCATACATGAAAATCCACAAGCTGGCAAGCAAGCCTAAGGTTGCTGCATTAACCCTATAGTAACTAACAGCTATTAAGTCTATAGCTACGTCGATAAGACCTAGAAACGCGACATACATCGACGAGAGCAGTAGCCACACTAGTTACGACTCCCTTAATAGATCTAGGAGTCCTAAAACCTTTTTAAGAGTTTTCCTTACGTTAAAGAACGCGAAGCTCAGCCACCCTCATATAAAGGCGGCATTAACGTAACCTCATCACCCTCTTTCAAGGTATCACTCACTGAAGCTTCCTCATCATTTATAAAGACATGTATCAAAGGAATGGAACTCATAAAGGTCTTGAAGGACGGCCTCGTTAAACTTAAGAACTTAATTAACTCTCCTACAGTGATGACCGTGTTATCTGAAGATATCTCAATCACCTCAGTGTGGAGTCCGAGCGCGTCGGCCAGAGACCCTATGTAAGTTACCCTAACCTTAACCACCTAATATCCTCACCAAACTTAAACTAATTATCAAGTCTTAAATCTCGCCGCTGAGCTTACATGGTTGAAAGGCGTGCTCAGTGCTCGAGTCCCCAATCACCTCTCAGCGGAGTTCAACTCATCACTGCACTTTAATTATCTCTAATAACCTAAATTAATATTTTGCGGTTCCTAACCCATGGATCCTCACGTACCAGCTATCCTAACCTTCCCGAATTTTAAGGAGGGTGCCGAAATTCCGTACTCAATCCTCAAATCTCCTCCTATCGTTTCAACGCGGTGTTTAAGTAGCTCGTAGATATTTGAGGTGATTACAGCGCCCTTAACGGGCTTAACTAACTCTCCTTCACGAATTAAGTAAGCGTGTGTTATAGTAGCGTTTAAGTGCCCGCTTACAGGGTTTGAGAGCCACTCACCTATAGTATCCATTACTAACACGCCTTCCCTAGTCTCACCGATTAACTCGTCTAGGCGTGCTTTACCGGGCATTAGGCGTAGGTGATGTGGTTGAGGTACTGGAGCGGATGAGAAAGTCCTTAAAGCGTTGCCTGTGGATTCCCTGCCTTCTCTT
>DAIRVF010000189.1:0-1938 GCA_036802965.1 Zestosphaera sp. | reverse complement strand
TCTAAGGTCTCAATACTTAGTGCGGGCATACTAGGTAACTCACTGGTCGCTTTACTCGCTCTAGGAATCGTGAGCTTATTGGCTACCCAGATAGTCTTATCTCCGGTGATAGTGGATCTAGACAGGAGCAACCCTGAATTACCCGCGCTTAAAGCCAACATATCCACGCCTTCCATAATACTGGAGGTAAACGGTACGAAGATAAAGAACCTAGCAGAGTTTACCTCCTTCCTAAGTAAGTTAATTAATCAAAGCACAGTCTTAATCCTGAAAACACGCAGGTGCGTTATTGATGGTTACAGGATAGTTGGGACCGGGGCCGTAGAAACATACGTGGTGCATAAGCCGGCTGGATCTAAGCTAGGGGTATACTTGAGTGAGTTAGTAGCTCCGGAGACCCCTCCCTACACCGTCGAGGCGTTACTATACGTCAACTGGATCTTCATAGTTAATCTTTCCTTAGCAATAATCAACGCCGCGCCAATCTTCGTAAGTGACGGGGGAAGGATATTCACGGAAATCCTGAGTAAGTATAGTAAGAAGCTTAATTACTTGGTTCAGGGAATTACGTCAGCGACCCTAGCTATCCTGTTAGTGATAGGCCTCATCAACTACATTTAAATCGTGTGTTTAAACAAGCTAGTCCTTAATTCCCAACTTCTTAAAGGACGTGGCTTCCACGGGTTTATACTCTTTAGGTGAATGATCACTAGGTTAAAACTTGTGAGTGAATATATAAAAAGGTTTCCAGCAAATATTAGAGTGTGGTGGTATAATGTCGTATTTGGAGTGGATGTTAAGGGTTTTAAAGAATTCTGTTGAGCTAGCTGGGTTGCCTCAGGAAGTCTACGATTACTTGAGTAAGCCTGATAGGGTGTTGATGGTTAAGATACCTGTCAGGATGGATGACGGGAGGTTAGTGGTATTCGAGGGTTACAGGGTACAACACAACAACGCTTTAGGTCCTTATAAGGGCGGTATTAGGTACCACCCGGAAGTCACCCTAGATACTGACATAGCGTTAGCTCTCGGCATGACCTTAAAGAACTCATTGGCTGGGATACCGTACGGTGGCGGTAAGGGAGCTGTCAAGTGTGATCCTAAGAAGATGAGTATGAGGGAGTTAGAGCAGCTGAGCAGAGGTTACGCTAGAGCCATAGCACCCATAATAGGTCCTGAGATCGATATACCGGCACCAGACGTTAACACGAACCCACAGATAATGGCTTGGATGGTTGACGAATACAGTAAGCTGAAAGGCTATAACGTTCCAGGAGTCTTCACGGCTAAGCCCCCGGAGCTCTGGGGTAACCCGGTGAGAATATATTCGACCGGGTTCGGCACCGTGGTAGCGGCTAAAGCCGCCGCGGAGAAGTGGTTAGGAGGTTTTGAGGGTAAGGTAATAACGATTCACGGATTCGGTAATGCGGGTCAGTACGCGGCTTACTGGGCAAGCAAGTACGGAGCTAAGGTAGTCGCGGTAAGCGATACTTCAGGAACCGTGTACGATCCTGACGGCCTGGACGTCGAGCTAGCTATGAAAATCAAGAACGAGACTGGCAAAGTAATTAATTACCCGAGAGGAGAGAAGATAAGCGATCCTGACGCGTCCCTTTACGTAGACGCCGACATACTAATACCTGCCGCTATCGAAAACGTGATAACTGAGGCGAACGCTAATAAAGTGAAGGCTAGGTTAATTGTTGAGGCAGCTAACGGGCCTACAACCCCTGAAGCAGAGAAGATCCTGTACGGCAGGAAAGACTTCATAGCCGCGGTACCCGATATCCTATCCAACGCCGGCGGAGTCATAATGTCTTACCTAGAATGGGTCGAGAATCTCCAATGGTATTTCTGGGATGAGGAAGAGACTAGGAATAGGCTGGCTTCAATAATGGAGAAAAACTTTAAGAGAGCTGCTGAGAGATGGGAGAAACT
>DAIRVF010000188.1:0-1970 GCA_036802965.1 Zestosphaera sp. | reverse complement strand
GGTCTCTGCAGGTATTATCCCCTCCCTCACGGACAGGGACCTCACTAAATCCATGGTAGATAACTCGCTTGAGTATGTTGTGTGAGCACTCACCGAATCCTTCACTAAAACCTTAGAACCTCCGTAAGCACCTCCCCCAATAATCCTGAAATTCTTGAACGCGGAGTAAAAATGTATCTGCGTTATCGCGGGCGTCAGAGCTAACTCAAGATCCCCTAACACTAACGCCCTAGTAGCTTGTATGGAGCTAGTGAAAACCACCGTCTTAATAATAGCGTTAAGCTTCTCTCTAACCTTCTTAGCAAAAATCGTTAGGAAGGGGTACTCACTAGACCACACAAGACCCACGTGAAAAACCCTCAACCTACTGCTGGGTTCCCCCCTAAAATCAAGTAACTTAACCAGGTATTGATTACCTACCTTAACCCTGGATATCAAACCCTCACGCTCAAGCTCGTCGAGGATTTCCGATACCCTACTTCTAGAAATCTTTAGAGATTTGTGTAGGTAGCTTTGAGGCACTAACTCACCAGCACTCATCCTCAGGGCTCCTAATAACTTTTCCCGAACTATGGATCTAGGAGGCATCTTCCCCAATAAACACTGGAAGTTAAAGCTTATATTTTGTTATCGAACAATTGTTCGGGGAAACAAATGAAACCTCGTAGGTTGAGAACCCCCTACACGATATTAAGTATTGTTGTGGTAGCGCTCTTCTACGCAGTGCCGTACGTCATGCTTAACGAGTCTCGAGGGCTTGAATTAGCCCTCTTTTGGTCCCTCACCACATTAGTCTGGTTAACGATAACTAACCTGCTTTTAGTGAGGGGTCTCATATGAGTGACTTATTACTCATATTCTCTCTAATGTTGGTAGGGTATGTCTCGCTAGGTTCTTTAATAGCTTACTTATCTAGACGCTACGGTATTAAGTCCAGTAAGGACTACTTCGTCTCTGGCTATAGGCTGAGCTGGTTCCTGGCTTCCATGACCTACGCTGCAACGACCTATAGCGCGTTCATGATGGTGGGCCTCGTTGGACTCACGTACTTTAGCGGGGTCGGTGCTCTAGGCTTTGAGCTAGCTTACCTGCTGGTAACCGTGATAATACTGGCTGTTCTAGGACCTACTGTGTGGGCCATGGCTAGGGAGAGAGGGTGGGTCAGCCCGTCCGAAATGCTCTCAGACCTCTACGGGTCTAGGATGGTAGGGTATGTCGTGGTAGGTATTTACCTAGTCGCTATGATACCCTACGTCACGGCTCAGATAGTCGGTGTTGCCACAATCTTCGAGAGTCTTGGTGCAGGGTATGAGGCGGGCATCATAGTAATGAGTGCTCTCACGTTGGTGTGGATCGTTCTGGCGGGCATGTGGAGCGTCGCCACCACAGACGCTTACCAAGGTATTTGGATGCTTTCCGCCGCAGTAGCCCTGATATCATCGCTACTATACTACGTAGTGCCTTCATCAGGCACTACAGTGAGTCAAGTCATGAGCGTGTTAAGCGAGAAAGGCTTCCTAAGTATAACTAGTTTCTGGACCCTACCGACTTTCCTAGCATACACGATACCGTGGATATTCTTCGCGGCCACAAACCCTCAAGTAGTTGTGAGGCTATACGTTCATAAAGACATGAAGTCATATAAGAAGTCCGTCATACTATTCTCCGCGTACGGCTTCCTATATACGATCATCGTCGTTTGCGTGGGACTCTTAGTGAGGGGTCTCACGGAATTAGGTCTTTTCGAGTCCGTCAGTAAGCAAGACTTGGTGACTCCGACGCTAATATCTAGGCTTCACCCATTGCTGGCTTCCTTCATATACATATCGATATTGGCCGCGGCCGTCAGCACGGCTAACTCAATAATACTTACAGTGACTTCCTCCTTCGTCAGAGACTTAATAGAGAGACGCGGCTTGAGCGGCGTAAGCGTCTTCAAGCTATCTAACACCATAGTAGCGTTGTTAACC
>DAIRVF010000187.1:0-2046 GCA_036802965.1 Zestosphaera sp. | reverse complement strand
CTCGTTAAATAAGGCGTGGATATCGCGACCAAGACGACTAAGAATAGCGTCAACCCATCTATTCTCATCTCATTAAAACCTCATACACTCTACTACCTACTAGGAAGGCAAAAATAGAGAGTAGTAACGCGTGAATTAATCTCACCATCGTAGCTGACTTAGTTGACGGTCTTGCAAGAGAGTAACTCACGTAGAAAGAGAGTATGTTGAGAGTTACGTACGCGTCAATCCTAGACTCGCTCAAGAGCAACAAAGAAATATTGAAAGCTGATGAGAGCGCTACGTAAAGCAACACAAACCTCTCGGTAACCCCAACCACCTACCCGATCACCTCAAAAACATAGTAAACCCCGTTCACAGTGTTTCCTGAATCACTAAGTTTTAAGTCCTTACCTATCAGTCTAGCAGTAGCTACGGCTACTAAAGTCTTGAGAGGATCTAACGGCATCTTCTCAAACCTCTTTAAAACCTTGTTCACGTTTATTAAATCAACTCTGATAAGCTCTTCAGTTAATTTAACAGCCACCCTACCACACAAGCCTAGAGTATCTACGAGAACGGAATTCAAGTTAGTCTCAATAATCTTCTCAGTAACCTCATTGACTTGAGTAACTTCCTCAAGAATGTTTTCTACGGGTATTGCTAGGTAAGGTTCCCCAAACTTAACACCTAGTCCTGGAATGACTGCTTCCGGCTTACCTCTCTTAAGCATGGCTAACCTTAACTCGTTATCTACCCGCGCCACGTAGAAGTCTGACTCCAGGAGATCTACGTTTTCTATGACGCTTGTTAAGGCGTTGTTAGTTAAGCTCAGGTACTCTATGAGGGAATTAATAACTGATTCCGAGACAGCGAAACTAAGCATTAATAAGACGAGTCCTGTAAGAATAGATGATAAGGAAACACCTATTAAGGAAGGTTCTTGACTTACCACACCATATAATAAGATTAGGGAAGAGACCACGAGAATATTGGAACTCAAGATAAGTAATGACTTATTCAAGCAAACCACCTCACCACTAAAGGCTTGACGAGTATGTCCAGGTTAATCACGTAAGGAGTCTTACCCTCGTCTTTCTCGTGGAAAGGCACCTTAACTAAGAATAGGAAGAGATTACAGCAGAGAACGTAAGCGTTGACGTATAGTGCTGGACTCAAATATATTGTGAGAAAACATGGGAAAATAAAGTATTTTAAGACAGCATCCAAGGAATATCGCTCCCTAAACAGTCTGTAAACGATGACGTCCACGATAGAAGCTAGTGAGTACCTAGCAGGAGTGGCTAAACCAACCCAAACACCTAGTAAGACGCTAGCTAACAAAACAACGGGTGTAGCGTTATTGAACGCGTCCCTAACGCTCGGGTAATCCCAGTAAGAACTTAGCAACAAGAGTACAGCAACCAGCAAAACCAAATCAACTAAGTAGTCTGGCAACCCTAAAATCTTGAAGATCGAGTATAGTAACGCGATAGTGACGTACATAGGGGGAACTAAGGTAGACTTAACACCCTTGTAAACACCGTATAAGAACACGTTGTACGTAGCTATGAGTAGGAAGAAGACCGCGACCACGTTAAGCAGGCTCGTGCCAGTAACTACTGAGAGCAGATTCGCTGTAGAGGAGATTAAGTATGTTGTGAGTTCCAATAACATGACTCATCAACTATTTAGGCACGGGCACCTTATTGAGCGCTTCCTCAACTAAAGACTCGGGGGTGATTCCCTCAGCTTCGTACTCATCCTTAACCCTAATCTTATGAGCTATTACGGGAACCGCCAAGCTCTTCACGTCATCCGGTATGACGTAGTCTCTCCCATCCATTAAGGCGTACGCCCTACTAATTATCGCTAAATGTATTGAGGCCCTGTGAGAAGGTCCGTAAAGAACCGCTTCATGATTCCTTAAATACGTCACCAACCTAACTATGTAGTCGCTTATCACGTCACTAACGTGAACTAACTCGTTAATCCTGTTACATATGTTCAACACAACGTCCGGCGTGGTTACCGGACTCACCGGCGGGTCCACGACCATGGTAGATC
>DAIRVF010000186.1:0-2056 GCA_036802965.1 Zestosphaera sp. | reverse complement strand
TTTCTGTACACCCTACTCAAGACTCTGCAGGACTAACGATCACTAAGCCTATCATTGTCTTGCCCAGAATACCTAAAGTAAGAATAGTATTTCCTGAGATCTTCTTCACCGGCGACGGCTTCTTAACAGTACTCTTAGTTAACGATGACCCTGAAGAAAGCCAGTTAAGCGTTAAGGTATACGCCGGTGGTGCGCTGAGGGGGGAGTACACATTGAGTGACGTCTTAGTTGCGAGAGTTTTCGTAGGATTCTTCCCGGCATTCTTTACGAACCTGAACGTAGTGGTAGAGCCTACTCAACACTTGAAGGAGCCATACCTCTACCAACGACAGGTCTTCATAGTTAATCCTGTAACCACCTTATTGATGGGTTTAGCCTCAATATTCTTAATAGTCCTCGTCTCTAATAAGGAGAGAAGCTTCATGATATACATTAAAGGTAACGTGGTGAGTGGCAAGACCTCCGTAGAGAGGGTGGTGCGGGAGGTAAGTTCCTATCTTATGTCACCCTACCTCATAAGCTCGAGGATCGCCGAGCTTTACTACGCCACGCTGAGGAAGCTAGGAATCCCGTTGCCTAAGGTTACTGAGACCCTCAGAGAGCACTTCAGTAGGGCGGGCTTAAGCGGTTTTCTCAGAAACACCCTCTGGAAATTACTGATAATAACTGAGAAGGATTTGTACTCCAGCAAGAAGCAAGATTATCGTGAAGCAGTGGAGCTAGCTGAGGAGGCTGTGAGACATGAAGGTGAGTAATCTACTCTTGGTCAGCTTGTTAATAGGGGTTATGGTAGGGCTGGCAATCATGTACACATTCCCGTCAACAACCAGCTACAGCGTCGTTAATTACGGAGATAACGGTATCTCGAAACTCAGAGAGTCTTACAAAGCTCTCGTGATCACGGACCTGAGCATGTCACTTGATATAAGCCCTCGAGACACGGTGTATTTAATCATTCGCTTAGATAACGTAACCTTAAGTGAGGCGGAGATCATCTTGAGGTTAGTTAATGAGGGGGGATATGTGATATTCTCTGGGAGTTGGGGAGCTATTGAGAGCTTAAGTCATTACGCGAAACTTAACTTAACCGTTACGAGGAGCGTTATTTACGACATGATCTACAATGGGGGTAACAGGTTTCAACCGCTAGGCTTCTCAAACCATTGTAATTGTACTCTCACTACCTACACGCCATATTATGTCGTAACAGGTAAGAACACTGACGTGGTAGCGTACTCCAGTAACTTCTCCTATGTTGATTTAAACGGTAACGGCTACATGGATATTGAGGAGCCGTTAGGTTCATTTCCTTTAGGGATCTCACTTAGTTATGGTGAGGGTCGTTTAATCCTTGTTTTCTCTCCCCAGGTTTTTACGAATGAGTTATTTGAGGCTAATAAAGACTTCATTGATTGCCTCGTAAGTGGTAGGGGATTAGTTATTGATCAATCGGGAATTAAGAGAGACTTCATCGAGTATTTGAGGCTAGTAACTATCACGTATGAAGTTACTTACCCAGCACTTATTTTCTTAGTTTCCCTGCTATGTGTGGTGGCTTATTATGTACTTAAGGAAAGGTAAGGCTGCTTACTTAGTGGTTTCGCCGCTTATCGTGCTTACCGGTTTCTATAACTCTCTAGTCTTGAGTGACCCTATTCACATGCTCTACAGCGTTGTTGCCGCGGCTCTCTACCTCTACTTGCAGGGTATGCCAAGACTTCTCACGGTTTTTTCCTGGTGTTTGCTTTCCTCAGGCCTCACACAATTATCCACCCTACTTAGTGCTATCCTGTCTTTCCTACTTCCATACTCTTACGATGAGGCGTCACACACCCCTTCAGACACGCACCTATCTCTCAAGCTAGCTTCCGTGACCATAGTTTTCACCCCGCTTTACTTGTTGAGAGCGCTAACCTTAATTACAGCTACTTCATATTTAGCCGGCATACTTGTCGTGACCTTCATATCTTACGTTCGCATCTCTAAGTCTCGCGTCGTCTTACACAGGACAACGTTCTCAGCATATTTGGGCGATTACGTTGAGGTTCCTTTAAGT
>DAIRVF010000185.1:0-2076 GCA_036802965.1 Zestosphaera sp. | reverse complement strand
GTATTAGCCCATCCATGTATTGTATTATACGATACTATGACGTTCGAGGATCTATATATTCTGATCCCGTAGTAGCCGGATATTGAAGAATTAGTGGTTGTTACTACGTTATACATTACTGTCACGTTTTGAGAGCCTGAGTAGATATCTATGCCGTGCCAACTACCTTCCTGGACTAAGATAAAGCCGCTTATCACGACGTTGCTAGCCTGGATTCTCAGAAGGAAACCACTCCTCCTAATTGTCACGCTCTCGTTCGGTATTTCAGGTCTTCCGAGGGATAAGAGTCTCAAGCCATTCTTATTTATGGTTATCCCGCTTCCTTCTAAGTACTCCCCAGGTCTAACACAAATTGTCTGTCCTGGCTGTGCTGCCGTGACGGACATGTTTATATTAGGGTAATCATCTGGCACGATAATATCGCATTCCGTCTCGTTAGGGGGCACGTAACTTAACCGACTTAAGACTCCTTTAGGAGCGGGGGCTTTCCCAATGGTGTTCGTAAGAGTCGTGACCGGTGTTACGCCGGCAATTAACGCTAGAATAATTAATGCTAGAGGTAGGACGTACCTCGCGTGCATTAAGCGCACCTTCAAGATATAATTTTCGTGAAGTCCTTAATAAATCAGGATGCGATCATCGCGTGAATTCCTTGATAAATTCCTCAACTATCTTGAGGAACTCATCAGGTTTTTCTTCGTGAGGTAGGTGACCGCACTCACTCATCGTCACTAGCCTAGGTCTTGATTCATTGCTTAATAGACTTACTAACTCTAAACTACTGTTTAGCAGGACTATCTCGTCGTTGACTCCGTGCACTATCAAGATCGGTAGCTTAACATTCTTTAACGAATTACTTATCTCAGGGAACCCTCCGTGTTTTATTAACCAGTAAAGTCCCCTGTCCCAGTCCTTAGCTCTTAAAGGATACTTATATCCCTCCACGACATCCTCTGTTAGTTTAGATTTATTGTACCAGGCTCTATAGAGTATTTGCTCTAACTGACTCACGAAGCCTCTTATTATTAAGGGCCCGTATTTATCAGCTAGAGGTAGTGAGTATAGGATGTTTTCAAGTAAGCTATTCTGCCGCGCTCCCCAGGCCGGAGCCACTAGTATTAAAGCATCCACGAGTTCGGGATGTTCTAACGTTATGAGGAGGGCTAACCCCCCGCCAGCCGAGTGCCCTACTAACACAGCCTTACTCACGTTGAGTTTCTTTAATAACTCATAAGTTATCCTTGCTTGGCCCTCAGCCGTATAGGGGTTGAAGCTTAGTGAGGCCGGATCTACCCTCTCTGTAAGTCCGAACCCGGGTCTATCAAAAGCTATGACCCTACCATAGTTAGACAAGTTACTTAGTACTTCCCTCCAGCTAAAGACGCTTGCTCCGAACCCGTGAAGCAGAACAAAGGTTAAATTACCGTTACCAGATACCTCGACGTAACGTACCTTAACCCCATCAACTACTACGAACTTATCGTGTTCTCTGGCCAGAGACTCGACAGGTTCTCCTACGGGAGGCACGGGCACGACGTGCAAAACTACTATGACGAACAAAAACGCTAGAATTATCTTAAAAGACTTTCTCCTAGTGACAGACTTTAACCGAACCCACATCGACATCACCTCCTCACCCCAGTAACGAGATTTCACCAGTGAGTTCTCGATCATTGCTTCAATGACGTTAAAGTCCCTCCCCATTGTTATTGCGTCAGGATCTAAAAGTCTTAAGAACGTTGAAATCACGTGCAGTCTCATCACCGACATTATCTCATTGTTTCAACTTAAAACATAGATATCGGCGTCGAGATCAGTCATGCTAGACATACTACTCGATACAATCCTTTTACATGAATCCCGGAGCTCTCACGCTAGTTACTTCCTTATTCACTAAGTTCGGCGGTATTTTTCCTTCATAGAACGTGATGAGGTTTTCAGCAACTGTTTCAGCCATGCCGTGTCTTGCTTCATACGTAGCGCTAGCTGCGTGCGGAGCTAAGACAACATTCTTAAATGCTGTTAGTGGGTGGTTTGGTGGTAGTGGTTCTTCTTCGTATACGTCTAGTCCTGCGC
>DAIRVF010000184.1:0-2109 GCA_036802965.1 Zestosphaera sp. | reverse complement strand
TAGTTAGTTGAGGTTCACGCAACTACTTAAGTAGATTTGAGGAGTTTCGTGATGGTTTCCTCGTATGGTTGAGTTATCAAGCCTTTTTCCGTTACTATACCTCTTACTAAGTGTGGCGGTGTTATGTCGAAAGCAGGGTTGATAACGTCTACGTCAGGGATCGTTATGAGGAGCTTTCCGAGAATCTTACGTACCTCGTCAGGGTTGCGTTCCTCTATTACTACGTCTTCCAACCTGCTTACGGGGTCTATGGTTGAGGTCGGGGCTACCGCGTAGAAAGGTACGTTGTGATGATGCGCTAACACGGCTATCGTGTAAGTACCTATCTTATTTATTACGTGCCCGGTCCTGAGTATCCTGTCAGCACCTACGAAAACCTTGCTCACCAACCCCCTACTCATCACGTAACCAACCATGTTATCGCTAATCAGCGTTACTGGAATCCCCTCCTTCTTAAGTTCCCATACTGTTAGGCGTGCTCCTTGAAGCATGGGCCTGGTCTCCGTAGCTATCACCTTGATTTTCTTGCCGGAATACCACGCATGCCTTATGACGCCTAATGCAGTCCCGTAACCTGCCGTGGCGAGAGCTCCGGCGTTACAGTGAGTTAATACGGTATCCCCGTCATTAATTAACTCACTACCTACCTCACTCAAAGCCTTATTAGTTCTTACGTCCTCGTCGTATATCATAAGTGCTTCCCTAACCACACTCCCCCTCAACTCATCAACGCTGACGTAATCCCCTCGAATAACCTTCTCCATCCTACTCAAAGCCCAGAACAGATTCACGGCGGTGGGCCTCGTCCTAGAGAATCTGTTAATGACTCTCAGCAAAACGGACTTAAACTCAAGCACGTCAACCCCCTCATACTTAGTCGCTGCAAGAGCAACCCCGAAAGCCGCTGCTACACCTATAGCTGGAGCTCCCCTAATCTCCATGGTCTCTATCGCCTTAGCCAACCTCTCGTAATCTTCGGTCTCAACATACTCTTCTTCCCAAGGCAACTTCAGGGTGTTTAACCACCTGACCCTACCGCCCAACCACTCAATAGGTTTGATGTTAAACATTGGTTAAGCACCTAATACTAGAGTTCAGCAAGCTTTATAAAAATAAGTGATAAAAACATTACTTCTTTAAGTCACCACAGGAAATTATGGTGGTGTTGGGTGTTGGGGGAGATCCTGCGTATAGTGGGCATTAAGGATGGCAAACTCTTAGTGAGGGGCCCCCCGGAAATCTTCGCGGAATCTAGAGTCGGGGTTAAAACGACCGAGTTCTCCACATACTTGCTAGACTTAGTAGAGTTAGCTTACCTCACGTACTTTAAGGAATGTGAGGTCGTCGACGTGGACGGTCAAAACCTCAAGTTGGGTGATCTATTCTCCAAGTATTCTAGGAGCAGGTATGACTGGATCAAGTTTACGACCTTCCTCGACTTAAGGAATAGGGGTAGGGTAGCGCAGCCCGGCTACAGCGAGAACATGCTGATTTTCGAGATGAAGGGTCAGAGATACGCTGTCTACGTAGTAGAGGAGAACTCCCCACTCAGCACGAAGGAACTACTCAGCTGGATTGATAGTGCGTTACTTAAGAATCTTGAGCCAGTTCTAGCTCTCGTTGACGCTAACGGTGACGTAACTTATTACACTGTGAGGAAGTACAGGTTAGAGGACTTGGTGTAAGTCATGAAGATCCGGCTAGATCCTCTGAGAGGTATGAGAGACTTAATACCTCCAGACTCTGAAGAACTATACTACCTCAAGAAAACGTTTAGTGAGGTAGCTACTAGGTACGGCTACGAGTTAATAATACTCCCGACACTGGAACTCTTCGACTTATTCGCCGTTAAGTCCGGGCCCGAGATAAAAAGGAGCATGTACGTCTTCAACGATAAGGGAGGGCGTCAAGTATGCTTAAGACCTGAATTCACTGCAGGGGTTGCTAGAGCTTACTTGAGGCTAATGCGTAATAGGTCTAAACCCATAAAGCTATACTATATCGGGCAAGCCTTCAGGTACGAAGAACCCCAAGCAGGTAGGTATAGGGAGTTCTTTCAAGCAGGTGTTGAATACTTAGGTGACCCGACCATAAACGCTGACGTAGAGC
>DAIRVF010000183.1:0-2175 GCA_036802965.1 Zestosphaera sp. | reverse complement strand
ACATCACACCTTATAAACTTCACTTAAAATATTTACTTAAAATATATTAAAATATACAAAATATACACTTCCAAGACTGAATGTGCGCAACTGACCATACAAAAAGTATCTGCGCATATTTACGAATCGTGTTTCAGCCTACTAACGATATTCAACGACGTTTGAGAATATTCCTGACCTCCTCCCCGTCCTGAAGGGCAAGGCTTTCAGTTGTAAATCAGTTAGCGGCTGCTGTACTTCGGTGCGGGATCACCAGCTACGTCCGTACCTCATGAGTACCCGTTGAGTCCCACACCATCTGTGGAGAGATACCCTATGTTGATAGCTCCTACCATCCACCGAGAAACGACGTAGTTCTCTGAGGTCTAGGTTTTCGGTCTTAGTCTCAGGTTATTTATTAGTGTTAGGATATCTTTAGGTAGTCTCTCTTCTGAGGTTTTTTTGAGTCCGTAGAATTCCTTTACGTTCTCTACGTCTGGTTTCAGAACACTTTCTAATTCTTTAGAGTCGCACTTTATTTCTTTAGGTATTTTCTTGAGGTTTTCTTCAGCTGTTTCCTCACAGAACCTGATTACTAGGTATGGTTTCTTCATGTATTTTCTTAGCTTCTCTAGAGTTTGTTTTATTTGTCTGTTACCCGCGAAGTATAGGAGATACTCTATCTCAGGCTTATTACTTATGTTTTCCTCCTTCGCGAAAGCTTCGACAGTTAGTGAGGCCGGGATTTTTATTTGAGGTATTGAGATAATAAGCCTTAACGGGATTACCTGAGTCACGCAGAGTGGGTTAAGGGTGCTGCTCACGTGCTTTACTACTTCGTCGTCTTCTGAGATACAATAATCAAAGCTTATTGACTCGCTCTTGCGGGTGACCCTCTCCACGATTTCTAGAACTTCTCTTAGTTGATTATCCGCCATGACTTACGGGCACCAAGAAAATCTCGTCGTTGTCTTTGAGCACGTAGTCTAGACCCCCCAGGAGCCTGTAGTCTACATCGTTTAAGAAAGCTATGTATGAAGTAGTTAGCGATCCGTCTTCCTCCACTGCTTCTCTCAAGTCAGGTATTTTGGTTCTGAGTTCCTTTAAGAATTCCTTAAGCTTAACTGACTCACTAGCCTCAACACTTATCTCGTCCCTACCTAGCTTACCCCTCAAAACCCCCGCTAACTTGACTCGCACTATCATGTTTCCTCGAATGCCCCGCTCTCGCTAACCTCTCCTTGAGGGGTCTGTAATCTCTTCTCCCTAACTCTCACTAAGTGTGTTAAGTAGCCGGCGATCTGATTCCTTAACTTCTTAGACCTAAGATAAACGTATCTGGAAACCAACTTCTTATTTTCCTCGAAACTCGCGGTTACCTCACTAGGAAATAACTCCATTAATCTCCTGGCAGTTCTCTTAACTATTGAGGTTCTCACCCTACCCATACACTTCATCCCTCCCTAAACATATTGGGTATTCCTTATAAATAATTAAGTGCGTGGTGGGTAGCGAAAAGCTTAAATAGAAGTGGTTGATATTGAGTTATTGGTGAGTAGTGTATGGCTCAGAAAGGTGTTGCTCCCACCGCAGGCATACCTGTCTTAATATTAAAGGAGGGTACTCAGAGAACTACAGGGGCTGAAGCGCTTAGGTCTAATATGGTAGCCGCGATGACCATAGCAGAGATTTTGAGGACTACTTACGGGCCTAGAGGAATGGATAAGATGCTCGTCGATACTTTAGGAGACGTCACTATAACTAACGACGGCGCCACAATACTTGACAAAATGGATGTTCAACACCCTACAGCTAAGATGCTCGTCCAGATAGCTAAGGGTCAAGACGACGAGGTTGGTGACGGAACTAAGACAGCCGTGATATTCGCTGGCGAGTTACTGAAAGCTGCTGAGGAACTCCTTAATAAGGAAGTACACCCAACAATAATAATTAACGGCTATAAGAAAGCGCTTGAGGAAGCTGTTAAGTACGCGGGGAGCGTCGCTAAAGACGTGGACATAAACGACTTCGAGACTCTGAAGAAGATAGCTTCAACAGCCCTAACCAGTAAAGCAGTCCACGGCGTTAGAGAGTACTTCGCGGAGATAGCTGTGAAGGCGGTTAAGCAGGTAGCCGAGAATAGGGATGGCAGAATATACGTGGATCTCGACAACATACAGATAATTAAGAAGCACG
>DAIRVF010000182.1:0-2238 GCA_036802965.1 Zestosphaera sp. | reverse complement strand
GTCCTATAAGCCCTACTATGGCAGCGTGATAAGTAACTGGCATGCGGAAGTACTTCCCGGTCTGAGATGTGAATAGAGCAACTACTATGGAGCCTGCGGCAAAGCCTGCCACGGCACCATTCTTATTAATCAACTTCCTCTTAGGTATTATCATCTGCAATGTGAGGGGGAATAGCTGCAAGCCTCCGGCAATAGCTATGGAAGTAACGTCGAATATTAGGCCGGGCTTCAGTATCGCGAAGTATCATCCTATAAGAACCCACACAAGCATGAGAATCCTGCTCACCATGACGTACTCCCCCTCAGACTTACCCGGCCTTACATACCTCTGATAAATATCCCTAACCAAGATTAAGGAGGTTGAACCGAGGAAGGGGTCCAGAGTCGACATCGCGGCTTCAGCAGCTCCTGCGAGCAGGAATCCGGCTAAGACTGGGTTAAGGAAGGTGTAAATCATGACAGCCATTACCGCGTCAGCACTCCCGTATTTTGTGGTTAGAGTGGATATGAAGCCCTTCTCCAGAACCCCGGGCATGCCCACGGCATTTACCATCGCCGCGGCAAGCCCTACTAAGGCTGTCGGTATGTAGTATGAGGAGAGATACACAGCCGTACCCACTGCCGACGCCTTCAACGCCTTCTCATCTTTAGCGACATAGTACTTCATCCAGAGGTCATGTAGAAATCTGCTAAAGCGTCGGCGGGCGATATGTGACCCCTAGCCTTACCCAACTTCATCAATCTAGTTCCCGCAAGATACATGAAGACCGCAGCGCCCGTAGTCCAGGCGGAGGAAGCGACCCAGAACGTTACTCGGTGGTCGCGTAGGTGGCCACGCTAGTTAGGAAAGCGAACGCGCTGTGATAAGTAGCCGCGGTAGCTAAGAACGTGACCAGAATACCTGCACGTCTGCTCAACACGTAGAAGTCCTCAAGAGATTTCTTGAGTATCCTGCTGGATAAGAACCCTACGACAATCATGAGGATACAGTACACGAAGATTATTGTTATTATGATCTGCCAAGTCCCCACCTTAACCACCTCTCCTTACGTCATATATTGCGTAACCGATGAAGATCAGCAATGCAATGACCCACCACAACAGTGAGTACGTATAGGTAGTGCTGAGCCCTGCCAGAGGTGTTGGGTCGGCACTGTTAACTAGGAACACTCCGAAAGCTAGAGCCCATACAATTAGCACCAGCACGACAAAGAGAGACTCCTTAGACTTAGCCTTATTCGTTGAAGACATAGAGATATTACCATAATGTAAATCATGGGCATTATTTATAAATATAAGTAGTTTTTGTTCCTACTCAACCGAAGCCCCATCTTAGAAGGGAAGTCACCATGTTCGAATACCCTAACGTGCTTAAGAGAACCTTCTAGTAAGTTATGCGGGTTTGAATCCCTAACAGCTCCCTAAGCTTGTTTAGTTTTTCTTTGCCTTCAAGTAAGGATTCGTTAGCGACTTCAACTATCTCTCTTGATTCCTCTTCTTTTAATAGGGTGCGTGAGCCCACCTTCAGTAGGTGCGTGAGGCGGATGCCTGTCTTAAGTTCTACTATGACCCCTTTCTCTTTATTTATTGATAAGATCCCTGAGTGTTTCATGCCTGACTCCCTAGCCAACGTAAGTATTTTTCGCGCTGACCTCATGTTTAGTGCTGAGACATGTATTATGGGGCCTGTTACCACGAGCCATAACCTCCTGAGTATAGGCATTTTTAGAACTTCTAGGAACTCGTCCGTGGTTATTGGTCGGTGTTTCTTGAAGACTATGGTTGAGTCCCTCCTCTCCCAAGGAAGTTTCCCGTCTATGAACGTGATCCTACCACTACAGGAACTTATAGTGTAGAGATCCTCGAATTCGAAGAGTTTCTTAAGGATATCTAGTATGTCCTCATCTAAGTAGCCTATCTCAAGATCCTCTGCAAGCCTCCTCCACAGTTTTTCTTTACGTAATCTCCACTTCTCAGGATCTACGAAAGGCAGCTTAAGCGCACCCTAAATAAAAAATTATTTAAGAGTCTAATATGAGTTAGTTCTGGTGTGGAAAATGTTAGATAGGATAGAGGCCATGACTCCCGGTCAGGAGAAGCTTAAGGAAGCTCTCAAAGAAGACTTATTTTCCATTGTAGGGATTTTCGGCCCTACAGGGGTTGGTAAGTCCTTATTCGCCCTAGCCTACGGGATCGGCTCAGTTAGTGAGGGGAAGTATAAGAGACTGATCGTGATCA
>DAIRVF010000181.1:0-2278 GCA_036802965.1 Zestosphaera sp. | reverse complement strand
CGCTAGTACTGAGAGGTGTTGGCGGTAGGTTCGTGAGGAACGTAAGCCCAGCCTCTAGTAAGGTCGCACCACCCCTCTCCACAGCAGTATAGATTATTGAAATCAGGGGTGTTACGTAGAGGATGGAGACCGCGACTATGATAAACAGCATGAGGCGATTCTTGATCCTCCTCGAACTCAGTGACTTATACATGTATCCTCTCCCTCCACCCATATATTAGCCTGATTCCGAAGTAGCTAGCTACTAAGCTGATGATTAATAACACGAGAGCCCCTGAGAATAATGCTGGTAGGGCGTACTCGTAAAGTCTGGCACTCTCGAACTGGTTGGCTATGAGAGAGGGTATCGTGTGGACTGGGTCGAAGAGACATAAGCTAAACCTCATTGAGTTACCCACGGTTAACGCTACAATGGTTGTCTCGCCCAAAGCCCTACTAAAACCTAGGAGAGACGCTGCTATTATGTATGGCTTCAATATCCCGATCATTATCTTGTAAGCTTCGTAGTCCGTGGCTCCCAAGCTATAAGCGCCTTCCTTGTATTTGCTCGGTATTAGGTGGTAGCCTTCTATGAATAACGCAGTCACGTACGGGGTCGTGGCAACGGCCAGAGTTATGCTAGCGGTCAGTATGGAATGTCCTGTTAAGGGTCTGCAAGAGAATATTGGGATGAAGCCCAGGAAGTCGTGCAGGGGTTTCATGACCTGATCTCTTAGTAAGGGTGTTAATATCGTGGAACCCCATAACCCGTAAATCACTGTTGGTAAGCCGCCCATGACCTCAGTAACATATCTTAACGGGGTTCCTAGTTGATTAGGAAGTATCTCGATCAAAGTGAGTGTTAGGCAGATCGAGATAGGTATTGATATCAAGACTGATAAGGTTGAGACGTAGAGGGAGCTCACTATGGGTGCAGAGAGCCCGTAGAACTCTTTCTGCGGATCACTCGAAGGACTCCAAGCGTTTTCTGTGAAGAGCGCTAAACCGAAACGCTGAAAAGACGGCCAAGACTGAGTTAGGATTACGAAAGAGAGAATTAAGAGAATCCCTAGAACCCCAGCGATTAGGGGCAGGATCGCGTAGAAAAGAAGCTTATCTGATTTAGAGAAAAACATGCGTTGCTCACCGAGACCGACTAGCCAACTTCAAGTAAGTCAACAGCTTTCAGACCTATGCTAGCTACCTCCCTAGGTAGTGATAGGTAGCCGGGAACCATGCGTTTCTGACCCTCAGTGAGGATCCATCTTATGAATTCTTTCAGCGCTTGAACTAACTGTGCGTCAGGATATTTCTTGTACACGAACATATACGAGAATGAGACTATTGGGTAAGAATTACTGCCTCTCGCATTCAACATACGGGGTAACACGTCACTCCAATCATCTAGAGGTGATTGAGGAAGCTCTCCAGCAGCGTTGATCAGCGCGCTCCGTACAGTCTCCGCCGTAGGCTTGACGCATACGCCTTCAAAGTTCTTAATAGCCGCTGTCTGCAATTCTTGAGTCACGGCATAACTCAACTCGACGTACCCTATAGAATACGGCGTGGTTTTCACGACTTGAGTTACTCCCTCATTACCCTTACCACCAACCCCTCTGCCGACTCTATCGACGGGCCAATCTACCGTCAACCCTACTAAGTCGTTAGTCCACGTGGTTGGCGCTACTTTATTTAGGTATGTTGTGAATACCGACGTAGTCCCGCTTGAGTCTGATCTATGAACTGCCACGATCTCCTCGTTAGGCAAAACATTCCTTAACTCTGGGTTAATGGACAGGATCCTCTCGTCGTTCCAGTACCTAATCTCTCCCTTATAGATCAAGGCTAACACCTCACCACTCAAGCATAAGGTAGTATCCTTAGGTAAGTTCGGTATGTTGTATATAATCACTACAGAGCCTACGACAACCGGGATCTGCATTACCTGACCCTTATACTTATTATAGAGCTCCCTAGATAGCGGTGGGTCACTACCCGCGAAGTGCACTACCTTATTGAAGAACATGTCTCTACCGGCACCACTACCTACACTCTGATACTCTACCCTAATACCCTTAATCTCCGTGAATGACCTAGCCCACTCGAGCATCTGTGGTGCTAGGAAGGTGGCGCCGGCTCCTGAGATGGATACTTGAGTTAATGGCGTCGTTGTCGGAGTAGTTGTGGGTGTTGTGGCCGGCGCGGTGGTCGTGGTCTGAGAAGGCATGCTCATGAAGTTATAAATTACTACAGCAGCAATGGCAATTACTACTAGAGAGGTAGCTACTGTAATTAAGGT
>DAIRVF010000180.1:0-2359 GCA_036802965.1 Zestosphaera sp. | reverse complement strand
GCCTTATAGTTATCGCGGTATCCTCAATATGCCATCCCGGCCTACCGTAACCCCAGGGCGATTCCCAGCCGAACTCATGATTAGGTCTAACCCTCCATAAAGCGAAGTCCCCCGGATTCCTCTTAGTCGGGTCTGGCTCAATCCTGTGAACAACTAATTCTTTAGGATCCCTACCAGAAAGCTTCCCGTAATCACTGAAGGTAGTAATGTCGAAGTAGACTCCTGTGGGCGTGATGTACGCGTGTCCTCCCCTCACAAGCTTCTCTACCTGCTCAAATATCTCCCTCAGGTAGTCAGAAGCCCTGGCGTAGAGGTTCGGCGATACCACGTTAAGAGACGCCATATCCTCGAGGAAGTACTTCTCATACTTCCTGGCAAGATCCAGCGGGTGAACTCCCTCCTCAGCAGCCCTACTAACAATCTTGTCATCAACGTCCGTTATGTTAACTATGTAGAATAGCGAGTACCCCAACCTCCTCAACCAACGTGCGACAACGTCGAAGAACACGAAAACCCTGGCATGACCTATGTGAGAGTAGTCGTAGACTGTCGGTCCGCACACAAACATGAATACCCTATTACCGTTAAGAGGCTTGAATGCCTCTAAAGACCTGGTCCTAGTGTTGTAGATCTTAAGCTCCGCAAACGTAGCCACCCACTAACACGCACCTCACACATATATTTAATTATGAAAACAATATTTAAGCTTCTTAAGGCGTCACTACTACATGTAGTGCCAGATACCGGTCCCCCTATAGTTATAGATTATTGTTTTGAGAGCCGTGACCTGCTCTATGCTGTAACCTATCCCCTCCCTCCCAATACCGGATTCCTTCCTGCCGCCGAACGGGTAGTAGCCTATGCCGTGTCTGGGGAACTCGTTAACGTATATGACCCCTACCTCCAAGTACCTCACGAGTTTCCTAATCTTGACTATGTCATGACCGAATACGGCTGCGTCCAGCCCGTACCTCCTCCCGTTAGCTATTCTTATAGCTTCATCAACGCTTCTGAAACTAGTTATTAATGCTATAGGTCCGAAGACCTCGTCTTTATAGAGCTTAGCTTTCTCAAGAGCTTTCTTATCGGTGAACTCCACTAGCGTTGGTTCTATGTAGGTCGGGCCCAACCTCCTACCCCCATACAAGATCTTCCCACCCAATTTCAGAGCGTCGTTCAGAGCCTCGATAACCTCGTCCACTAATTTCTCATCTATTAAGGGACCCATACTGACCTCCTCGCTCCTGGGATCGCCGACCCTCACCTTACTCAACTCCCTCACAAGCAGATTCTTTAAATATTCGTAGACGGGTTCCTCAGCAATAACTATCTTTACCGCGTCACACCTCTGACCAGCGTAGCTAGTTATCCCAGTAGCTATTTTCTGTGAAGCCATCTCTAAATCAGCGTCGCTCAAGACTATCGCCGGATCCCCTCCACCTAACTCCATTATGAATTGCTTTACCCCAGCATTCCTAAGCACTTCCTTACCTGTCTCAGTACTGCCAGTAAAGCTCACGACGTCTATCCTCGGATCCGAAACTAACCTACTCATTTCCTTACCAGACAACGTCAACACACCGATAGATTCCGGAGGAACCCCAGCATCTAGCGCTGTCTTAACGAACATTAAGACGGCTAAGGGGTCTGCTGATGGAGGCTTTATTAAAACCGCGTTCCCGGCGACGAAAGAGTAGGTGAACTTATTGACCGTGTCGAAGAGTGGGTAGTTGTAAGGTATTATTGAGAGGACCACCCCGTAAGGCTCCCTACGAACTATAGCCTCGCTCTCAAGAGTCTGTGAACTCCAGTCCCCCGGCACGTAATCACCATAAATACCCTTCAAGTCTAGAGGTGCTTTCCTTAACCTCTCAATAGAAGCCGCGACCTCACCCCTAGCTTGACTCCTCAGCTTCCCAGCATTCACCATGAGAACCTCCGTGAAGTCATCTATCCTGGACTCAAGCAAGTCCGCTGTCTTAAGTATTATCTCAAGCCTCTCATCCCCAGGTAATTCCCTAACCCTCCACCTACCTACCTCACGCACCATACTCAAAGAGTCTTCTACTAAAGACCAATCAGGTCTGCTAACCCTAGCTATTAAAGACCCGTCGATAGGTGTTCTAACGTCGAAAGTCTCACTACTTAATAACCACCTACCAGATAGGAAGGTCTTGAAGACCGGGACCTCGTTTATTGTATATATTTCCCTAAACTCTGATGAAATGCTAAGTTTAACATCGCTCAGCAAGTTATCCCCCCAATATTAGTCTTATCACAGAGTTATTAAGTATGTTAAGTCCTCATGAAGCACTCAATTAATTAACTCTAACAACGTTATTCCTAGTGTGAGGAGGTG
>DAIRVF010000179.1:0-2360 GCA_036802965.1 Zestosphaera sp. | reverse complement strand
TAACTATTTCTTCACTTCATTTTAGCGTTTCTAAAGGGATCGTGTTAGCGAAAAGCGTGCATGTATCTTGGCAGTTGTAGTACTGCTGTAGAGCAACCTCTCCCTAGACGAGAGATTTTTAGGAACTCTGCTTTAGGGGTAGCTGATCACCGAAGGATTGGTTGAGGAGTATTCCTAAGTAATGATTAAACATGTATCAACGAGCACCCTCTAGGAACAGAAATTGATCGGAGATTCCTCATTACAATAACAAGCTCTGCAAATATTTCTTATCGAGCTTGAGAATTAGTGGTCGTTTAGGGGTTTTATAGAGCTTTTTCCGTACGGATCAGTGAGTATTACGGTGAAGTTTATCTCGTTATTCATTGCTTTCCTGATTCTCTTCACGAAATTGTTACACTCGTTGTTTTCGTCGAAGCATTCGGCTGGTGTGTTCTCCAATATCCTCTCTAGGAGTCCCTCGACCGTGGTTATGTAGCCTTGTGCTGCAGGACCTGGAAATACCTCGACTCCTAGTTCAGGTATTTCTATGCTTGCTGTGGAAGACTTGATGACCAGCGCGTTTAAGTCTTTCTGTTCTCTTACTGGGAAGACTATCCTGACCTCGCCCCCGTGTTCGAGCGTTCCTATGTCGGATTTCCTGTAGCCGCACACACCGCATATCCACACCTCAACCAATATCTTACCGAAGTAGGGTACCTCATAAACGTAAGTGCTTATCTCTAGGTCCTCACTACCGCACACGGGACACTTACCTACTGAGCTGAAGATTTTTTGCGGCTCCATCACGTACACACTAAAACATAATTGTTTGAAGTGCTTATTAAGATACGATCACCTAGGTATAAGGGAGAGGTAGGGTAGTGGAAACGTTTGGTGATATCCTTGAGCTCCTGAAACCTCTTGAAGCTTCTTTCCTAGGTCCCTTCATAATTAGCTTAGTATGTAATTCCATCCCCTTCGTATCACTCCCCTATCTGCTAGTGATAATAGGGCTTGCCTTCAAGTACGTGACACTACAGGACAGGATCTTACTAGTACTCTCCTCAGCTTTAGGCGCTGCCTTAGGTAAGGTCTTAATATATTTTATCGGGAAAGGCTTTTCCAAACTCTTAAGTCAGAGGAGTAGGAGGAACCTAGAACTCTTTAATAAGATCGCTAAGAAATCCCTCACCCTAGCAATATTCGTTTTCGCGGCACTACCACTACCTGACGACGTCCTCTACCTACCTCTAGGACTAACGGGTTTTTCCTTAATAATCTACTTCTTCTCAGTCTTTCTAGGGAAGCTTTTCTTGAAGAGTATCGCTGTATTCTACGGGAGTCTCCTAACCTCCTTAAGTGAGGAACTAGGTTATCAGACAATACCTATCTTCGTGGTATTCTCACTAGTTCTCTCTTACTACATCATAAGTATTGACTGGTCTAAGATAGTTGAAGCTCACGTAGAGAAAGGTCTTAAAGCGTCTGTAAGGTGTTTCATGCTAGAATTAGGACTCGTAAACAAGAAAATCCTGGAAAGTTTTAAAAAACTGATTGCCCGAATTTAAGGAACTCTCTGAGATACTCTCCTAGAACGTGGTACGCTTCCTCCACGGATTTTCGCGCGCGAGCGAGTTCCCCATTCTTAAACACTAAGGAACCTGAAACGTACACTTCCTCAACGATGGAGTTACCCCAACTCACGGAAGCTACCGGATCTCCGGTGACAGGGCCTTCAACAGACCACACAACTAAATCCGCGTCCTCCCCCTCAATCAACTCGCCTTTACCGAAGCCTAACCCTTTATACGCGGTCGTAGTCGTTAGTGCGAAAGCTTCTCGTAGGTCGGGAACCCCCTCTCCCTCGTAATGGAGAAATGTGTAAGCTCTTAAATCTTCTCTTATGTCGTAGGTCGTGGCTACGTCAATCCCTATAGTAACGTTTGATAATCTCCTCAAGTAATCCTTTACCGGTGCTCTCCCATCACCTAAGAGGACGTTAGATCTCGGTGAATGAGATATCACGAAATTATTAGCTGATAGCACGTCAGCTACCTCCTCAGCCCACACCGCGTGAGCTACTATAGCGTTTACTTTATCTAAACCAACGAATTTAATGAAGTCCCTGAGACTCATCGAATACTTACTCTTAAGCCATACGAGATCCTCGAAAACCTCCGCTAGATGTGTGTGAACACCTAGTTCAAGTTCCCTAGCTAACTCGACTACTTCCTTGAAAGCGTTCGGGTCAAGTAATCTGGGAGTACACGGCCCTAACCTAACCTTAACTTTAGGGTCATCAACCATCTTGAGCAGACCTAGATTTTCCTCCAGAGCTACCTCATAGTTCTCGAAAACTCCGTGATTCATTATAGGAG
>DAIRVF010000178.1:0-2369 GCA_036802965.1 Zestosphaera sp. | reverse complement strand
CCCTTCCAGTGCTCCTATCACGTCTAGTAAGTCGGAGAGTTCTTTATGATCCTTAACGTATACCTCAGCTACGAGGGTCCACTCACCGGTCACGTCGTAGATTGCCTTAACGTTAGGTATGCTAGCTAGTTTACTAGTTATGTCTGAGTACTTCCTGACATCTATTGAGAGAAATACGAGAGCTCTTAGATTAAGACCTACCAACTCAGGCGCTACCTCAGCAACTATCCTCTTTATGAGCCCTCTCTCCTTCAGCTTCCTTAAACGCATGTACACCGTTGAGGGGCTCACACCCAATATCTTACCGATCTCTGAGTAGGTTAGATCTGCGTTTTCTTGGAGGATGTTTAAGAGTTTCTTATCTAACTCGCTCATTTCCTGAACCACGTTGGCTCACCAATAAGAATTAGTTAGGTGAGGTATAAAAATTTTGTTATTCAGGCTTTAGGAGCACTTAAATATTCTACTACCTCACCGCCGGGTAAATTAAAGGTAAGACGTATTGGTTGATCAGAGCTAAACTCTATTTTCACTGCGTCCGTGACCTCACATAGTGGCAGAACCTTAATTATGTAGCTCTCGTCGTAAGAACTCTTAGAGCTTTCATCGACCTCAAGCTCTATTAGTGAGCCGCTCGTTAATGAGAAGCTGACCTCACCTCCTATCTCGGGAGCTAAGAGTTTTAAGACTTGATTATCAGCGGCTTCGAAAACTATGGTTCCGCTACCTCTCAAGTCGTTTAAGGCTGTCTTAAAAGCTGAAGCGTAGACAGACCCCCTAACCTTAAACTCCAGACTTATCTCAGGCACCTCGGATACCGGAACCTCAATGGACCTATACCTATACCTCCTCACCGTCACAGACTCAATGACGAACTCGTAGAAGTCCTCACCAGCTCTGAGAGTGACCTTATCTGATTTCTTAGGCTTGGGGAGGGTCCTCATCAGGTTACTCAGGTTCACGCCAACGGAGGTCTCCTCCACCACGTCGTACTTTAGGAAGCTAGATGAAGGTACGTAAACACTGACTAAGGCAACCTGAGCAGGGTCAAGTGCTTTTATCCTGAGACCATCACCACTAAAGGTAAATAAAGCCTCATCAACAATACTAGAAATCATTTCAAGAATCCTGCTAAAAACTCTACCACTAGGGTACTCAACAATAATCCTAAACTCCTCCTCACCCACCAGACAACACCCACATATATAATTCCGGAAACACAAAAATAAAATAGTAAGGACAGAAAACACGTGATGAAGAACATCGGAGCCGATCAGATGAAGAACCGTGTGAGGTCTGATGAAACAACTTAAAAACCAACAAAACTCATACTACTTGGTGGCTCCGGTAGCTCAGTCTGGAAGAGCGCGGGGCTGTGGACCCCGAGGTCCCGGGTTCAAATCCCGGCCGGAGCCCCACCAATATTATTAAGACAATACCCCACCATCTAACTAACAAAACCCTAACATAAAGAACGAAAATATATTTAGCTTCCTATGTCAACGAATTTATAGGGCCCGTGGCCTAGCCAGGATAAGGCGCCGGCCTGCGGAGCCGGAGATCCCGGGTTCAAATCCCGGCGGGCCCGCTAATTGGGGTTCTCTTAATTTTTCTCGCGCTTGATCTTTCTTGTGATGAATGCTATGGTTTTCCTAGCTTTTTCTACTGCTTCTCTCGCTTCATCAATGATTACTTCTAATCCCGTATCCGGGTAGCGTGCTTCTATGGATAGTGGGTATAGCTCGTCAATGCTGAGCTCGTGTAGTTGTTGGAATTCTTGGTCAATTTCAATGCAGAGGTCTATGAGCTGGGATAAATTATGTGTCTTCCCGAAGTGCTTGCCGTGGAAAATTAGATATGCCTTTAATGCTTTCTCTATGGCTTGTTGTGCGTGGAATACTATGATCCAGGGTTCCTCGTTAATCTCGAAGAGCTTCTCGGCTACTCTTAGGTCTGCGAAAGCTTTCTTCAACCATTTCTCAGTGATCTCTTCCCTACTCAATCTGCTTCCCCTCTATGTGAGCGTAGTAAGCGATTGTTCCAACAACATCCCTGTATTTATGGTAGTACTCCTCACTAACCACTACTACATCGCAGTATATTCTGTTTTTAGAAAGAGACTTGTATATCTGGTATTGTAGCCTCCTAATAGCCTCCCTACTAGGAGAGCCTCCCACGATAACCAGTAAATCCCAGTCACTATCCTCTCTATAATCGCCCCGCGCACGCGAACCAAAGAGTATTATGCCCTTTACCTCAACACCTTCTTCTCGGGATTCACTAATAACCACGTCCTTAATGACTCGCAGCTCTCGAGTGACTTGAGAACTAGACAATCTATTCACCATGTAATTCCATAGATATTATAG
>DAIRVF010000177.1:0-2398 GCA_036802965.1 Zestosphaera sp. | reverse complement strand
CGTCGCTGCTTCCCGGACTGATTAACTTACTCAGGGAGTTCATGCCCGTTAGCAAGGAATTGAAGTATGTGGCGGCTTCAGCTACTTACGCTAAGTACATGCCGAGAATCAAGGAGTTAAGACTGAGCGAGGGAGATAAAGAGTTCCTAAGCACTCTGGTTAGTGAGGGCCTGCTCGAAGCTATTGAGGCGCCGATAACCCCGTACTTCGCGTCACAAACCCAAACACTCACTATGGGGATAGACCCTTACGTGCCGTCAAACCTGGTCAGAGAGAACCTGAGTGAGACGTTAAGATTGTTATCCGATTCCTATAAAGTCCCGCTAGATAAGATGAAGCTAAAGACCTACGTAATTAAGCACGGCTGGTTTGCAAGAGACTTAACCACCCTGGCATACTTCATCACATGGTTGCTTGACGTTAAAGGATTCGAGGGTTACGTATCCTCCATCATAAACTCAAACTATATGAGGAACTACTACCTACACTATGTGAAAAGCATTAAAGAAATGAAAGAGCGTGTGGATAACCTGATCAACGAAAGACCTAACACCACTAAAGTCAAGAACGTAGTTGTTAAGGGGGATCCAAGCATCTTATCAACTACACTCATAGGTAAGGTGTTATGGGGTCTTAACATCTTGGATCCCTCGAAGACTCAAGTAGTGATTGAGTACGGTGGGAAATATTACGTGAGCTTGGCGTCGTTAACACAGAAGAATAGAAAGGAGTCCGCATCAAAACATAGTATTCAGGGAGGCTACGTGGTTTTGAGTGAGGCACCTCCGTAGGGTGTGTTTACTCTGAGGATAGTGATTAAGGTTTATTTAAGGAATGATTTAAAACTCATTGAGGCGTTTCATAAAGCCACGTTACCTGACGACGCTAACCCTCCCGCGAATTTCACCATAACACACGAAGTAAGGGGTGGTGAGGCGGTCTTTACGATATCTTATAATGGGCCAATATCCCCCGAGGCCGTGAGAACCGCTGTCTCAACAGTTGAGGAGATATTAAGGCTCTACAAAATGTTGCTGGAAACCATAACTTAAAGTCTGTCGGCATCTCCAGTAAGTTTTATAAGCCTTAATTGAAATAGGTATAGGTCGTGAAGATGTCGAGAGCTCCTCAAGTAAAGGATAAGTGGAAGCTGAAGAAGTGGTATAGGGTCTTAGCACCGGAATTTTTCGGTAATGTTGAGATAGCTACAACGCCGGCGGACGACCCATCCAAGGTTTTAGGGAGGACTTTCGAAGTTTCTCTTTTCGATCTTACCGGGGATTTCAGCAAGCACCACATAATGCTTAAGTTTCAAGTAGTTAATGTTGAGGAGGACGTAGCGCGTACGTGGTTTAAGGGGCATGAATTAGCTAGGGATTACGTGAGGTCGTTAATAAGGAGGAAATCAAGCAAGGTAGTAGCTATAACCAACGTGACTACGAGTGACGGTTACGTCTTAAGGGTTGCGGCGGTTTCCCTGACTACCTACAGGTGTAAGACTAGTCAGAAAAGCACGATTAGGAAGGAGATGATGAGGATATTAAGTGAGAGAGCTTCGCAAACAAGTCTCGCGGAACTCGTTAAGAGCATGGTTTTCGGAACCTTAGCTGCGGAGATGTTTGAGTCCTGCAAGAAGATATACCCCATCAGGAAGGTCGAGATATATAAGTCGAAACTACTTTACTTAACAACACCTGAAGGGTTGAAGAAAGCTGTCGTCCTCCCGCAAGCAACCACGTGATCAATCAGATTAACTCAATCAGGTTAACACAGCTTACTCACTCATTGATTTCACTACTCCAGTGAGATATGAGTGTAGTTCTTCAGCATCCAAACAGAATTTTTAAATTTGTTTTCTATGTATGTCGGGTTTAGTCATGGAAGCATTGCTTCTAGCTGCTGGTTACGGGAGGGGTCTGGAGCCCTTAACGCATACCAGGAATAAGGTCTTGATTCCGGTGATTAATAAAACTCTGCTAGACCATCATTTAGAAAACCTTGTTAAAGCAGGTGTTGATAGGATAGTTATAGTGGTTAGCTACCTGAAGGAGCAGGTAGAGGAGCGTGCACGACTCCTCGCAAACAAGCTATCATTTGACGTGAAGGTGATTGATCAAGGCAAGCCTCTCGGGACGGGGGATGCGGTGAGGAGGGGATTAGAGGAGATCAGCTCTGAATATTTCATAGTAGTTTACGGAGATATTTACGTAAGGTACGAGGACGTTAAGAGATTCGCTAAGGCAGGTGAGAACCTCCTCGGGGCTTACGAAGTGAGCGATCCTAGAAGGTACGGCGTGTTAGTAATCAACGAAGACTTTACTTTGAGAGACATCCTTGAGAAGCCTGAGAAAGCACCCTCCAACCTAATTAACGCAGGTATCTACCTACTGAGTAGTAA
>DAIRVF010000176.1:0-2417 GCA_036802965.1 Zestosphaera sp. | reverse complement strand
AAGTATGGCTTCCTCATATAGTTTTTCTAGTGAATCTTAAAATTTATTTACTAAGTAATATTCTTGGTGTGGTTTAGTTGTTAAGAGATATAGCTTTAAGAGCTTTGAAAATGGCTGAGGTTCTAGGCGCTTCATATGCCGAGGTAAGAACTCAGTTATTTTCTTATGAGTTAGTTACTGTGGATAACATGGTTTTAAGAGAATTCTCAAAAACTTACAGGGTTGGGCTAGGTGTCAGAGTTCTCTACAACGGATGTCTCGGGTTCTCATCCACTAACGATTTAAGTGATGATAGCGTTAGGGAGGCTGTTTCCAGAGCTATTGTCGCTGCCCGAGCCTCTAAGAAGACCGAGTCTTTAGGCGTGAGAGAACCTAGTAGGGGTAGGTATGTGTCTTCTTGGAAGATTAAGCCAGAAGACGTGTCTGACGAGGCTAAAACAGAGTTAATGATTAGAGTTAATAAGGCTGGGTTAAGCGTCGACGGGATAAAATCCTCCGTGAGCAGGCTAGGCATCCAGCATGACTGGAGATACGTGGTAAGTTCTGACGGCGCAGAGCTTGAGTATGAGTCGTACTTGATCGGGGTAGCACATCTTAGCGTGGCTGTCGAGTCAGGCTCTATGGAGAGAGTTTATAACCAAGAATCCTCGGTGTCAGGCTGGGAATTCATTGAAGGGAGGGATTGGGAGGAATTCACGCGAAGCGTTAGCAAGCTCGCTAAGGAAGCTGTTAAAGCTCCGTTACCGCCCGCAGGGAAAACACGCGTGATCGCAGATCCAGAGATGGTTGGGTTAATACTCCACGAGGCTTTCGGTCACGCGACTGAGGGCGATTTAGTGGCTTCAGGTACCTCGATACTTAAGAATAGGTTAGGTGAAGAGATAGCCTCGCAGCTAGTTACGATCGTTGATGAAGGGGTTATTGAGAGGGGTTATTACGTTCCTTTCGATGATGAAGGTAGTCTTAAGAAGAAGACTGTAGTGGTGGAGAGAGGCATACTCAAATCTTTCTTAACTAACAGGGAGAGCGCGGCACGACTTAATCTGCCCGTCACAGGTAATGGGAGAGCCCAAGACTTCACTCACATGCCTATAGTGAGGCAAACAAACTTTTACATGATGCCGGGTGATTGGGAGCTTGAGGAAATGATTAAGGAAGTTAGGGAGGGGCTCTACCTAGTCGGTAAAGGAAGTAGCGGGGGTCAAGTAGATACCGGTGCAGGCACATTCACTTTCTCAGCAGGTCCTTCAAGACTCATAAGGAATGGCGAGTTAGGCGAGCTCGTGAGGGGAGTTGTCGTATCAGGCTCCATACTCGAGACTCTGAGAGGCGTGGAGGCAGTAGGTAAAGACCTGAGAATAACTACGTCAGCTTTCGGAGGTTGCGGCAAAGATTCACAGATGGTGAGGGTTGGTGATGGGGGGCCGCATATCCTAATTAAGGAGTTAATAGTAGGTGGTGGCTGAGTATGGACTTAGAGAAGGTAGTTAAGAGAGCTATTGAGTTAGGTGCTTCAGAAGTCGATGTATATTTAACTAAGACTTCCGAGACCTTACTAACCTTGTCAAACGTCATAGACGCGTCCAAGTATACTAAGCTCTTTTCACTAGGTATAAGGGTGGTCGTTAATAAATCCGTGGCTGTCGTCGGCACTCAAGATCTGAGTCATGAGGGTATTGAGAAATCTTTGAAGTCTGCTATATCAATCGCTAAGGTTAGTTCCCCGGACCCTAACTGGGTTAGCATGAATAAGAGAATTATGGAGACCAAAGTGAGCAACCTCTTCGACAAGGATACCGCGTACGCCACGCCTGAGGACCTGAAGCAGGTAGCTATGGAGCTTCTCGACTCAGTTAGCGAGGGGTACAGAAACGCTAAGCCGGTTAGGGGGGCTGTAACAGCTAGGTCTGTTGAGATTAACTACATGAGTTGTTACGGTGGTCCTCTAACCAGGGCTGAGACGGTATCAGGTCTATACATTTATGCTCGAGTTGACGAGGGGGGTAAGACCGGGACCTTCAGCGAGCACGATATTCAGAGAAGTTATAAAAAATTAAGAGCTAGGGATGTTGGTTACGAGGCAGGTAGCAGAGCGAGGGAATTCCTTAAGGCAGGGGAACTCCCTAACGGGATGTACGAGCTAATCTTACTTAACCGCGTAACCACTTCAATACTGTCAGTCATGATAACTCCGGCGATCTCTGCTTTAAATGTTCAACAAGGCAGATCCCCTCTTAGTGGGAGGGTTGGAGAGGAGATATTCTCCCAGCACGTGAACATAATAGATTTAGGGACATCGCCCGAGGCATTAGGTTCTAAACCTTTCGACGACGAAGGACACCCAACAAAAGATACCGTGGTTTTCGAAAGGGGGGTTCTTAAGACGTACCTCTACGATACTTACACCGCATTAAGAG
>DAIRVF010000175.1:0-2448 GCA_036802965.1 Zestosphaera sp. | reverse complement strand
CCTTAACGTTGCTGGGTACGTAATTAGGCAATTCCTTAATTATCGCGTGGAGTGCTGCTGAGGAAGCTATTGTGGGCAAGGAGGGATTTAATCCCTCATAAGCTCTTGAACCTCTGAGCGGTGTTAAATCTACTAAAACTACTACTATTGACGGCTCGCTAACCATGAAGGAAGACAGAACCCTAATCAAAGTTATCGGGACCACTAAGTTTAGGTAAATCACTCTCTTAACCAGCTCCTCCCGCATATCATCAAAACCTGTTTGGTCGAATACTGGCTCGATAATTATGGAAGCGTCTAACCTACTCGTCAGCGACCTCAGCTTAATAAACAAGTTCTCAACACCTTCTTCCATGAAATCATGTCTTATCAAGTAAGCACCTAGGTTGCCGGAACCCCTCTCAGCTAAGGATAAGAATTTTTCAAGCTCCTCACACATCTTATTGCACTGTAGGAAGAGCTCGTAGTCTTTAATCAGTGAGAACGCTATGTGCCTGACTAGCTTTCCTGAAGCCCCCATAATGAACAGCTTCCTCAACTCAAGTACCTCATAAGAACTCTATGAGTAATAACCCGTAAATAGGTGATGTGAGAGGGTCTGTCCTGAGGTTTAAGGAGAATACTTCAACACCTTGAGTTATTGATAAGCCCCTAACAGACTTAAGGGAGTACTCCTCAACGTCCGTGGATATTATTAAGACTCTCTTCACCTTAGAGACGTGTCTGGGGACGGCTTCAGGACGAACTAAGTAAGTGTTATACGAGCGCTTATACACTATTTCTTCAGCAACCCCCCACATCGAGGGACTAGCCGTGGTTATGAAGGGCTCTGCAACGAATTTCCTTAACTCCCTTAGCACATTATCGTAGGCTTGAAGCAAGTCCTCCAATAATTTGGCGTCCAGAGAATTCAACTCCTTCACTATCCTAGCCTTACGTAAAGACTCGCTAGGAGCTAATTCCCCGGCAGCAAGCGACGTGATTACGTGGGCGTGTAGTAACCACTCATCAGTGCCGAGGTTTACTACAACGTTGCCGCTCAACCTATACTCAAGATCCTCACCTAGCTTGCTCTGAGCGACTACCAGCACCCTATGATTAGTCCACGTCAACTGATCGGTAAGTAACCTGAGGTTATGTAGTCCTTCGCTGGACGAGTAAATTATGACGCTGGATTCCCTGCTCTCGTCATACGGCGCTATATAATACATTAAGTCCTCCGAATCCACATACCTCACGTCTTTATCGGTTATGGAGGAAAAAATTATTGACGCATACCTAGCCGGCGACTCATAAAAATCTGAGGTAGTAGTTATTACCTTACTAGAGTTTTTAATAAAATCAGCTATCGAGAGTGACTTACTCCTTAACTCATCAATTCTATCCTTACTTAATTTACGTGATAAGACATCTATCAGATCAGCGCGTCTCTCAAGCTCTTCTCGCACCAGCACCCCACCGCTTCCTCAGGTTTAGGTATCTTAGGTATGAGGTTTGCGAGAATCTTCTTAGCTTTCTCAACATTCTCAGACATAACCTTAGCTACTTCCTCAGCGGTCACAGGCTTCTCAGCCCAAACATCGTAGTCTGTGACTAAGGCTATGGTGGCGTAGTGCATTTCGGCTTCTCTCGCTAAGTTAACCTCAGGAACTAGAGTCATGCCAACAATGTCTGCTTTGAACACTTCCTTCCACACCCTAGATTCAGCCCTGGTAGAGAACCTAGGTCCTTCAATACACACGTAAGTACCTCTGGGGTGAATCTTTATGTTCAGTGTAGCACCTACATCCAAGATTAGTTTCCTCAGCGTGGGGCAGAACGGGTCGGCCATGCTCACATGCCCTACCAGAGAACCGTCGAAGAAGCTGTAATCCCTCTTCTTGGTCATGTCTATGAATTGATCAGGAACTACTAAGTCGCCGGGCATGTAGTCCTCACGTAAGGAACCCACAGCAGAAACGGCGACAACCCACCTAACACCCAGAGACTTGAGCGCCCAAATGTTAGCGCGGTAATTGATTTTGTGTGGTGGTATCTTATGGCCTCTTCCATGCCTAGGGATAAACGCGACTATCCTACCCGAATAAGAACCTACTAAGACATTATCGGAAGGAGGTCCGTAAGGGGTGTAGACCTTAAACTCCTTAACCCCCTCAAACATTCCTGGGTCGTATAACCCACTCCCACCAATAACTCCTATCTCAGCCTTAACAGAGGGTTTAACCAACACTTTTAAACACCACAAAATATATTTAGTCCTAAGCTTAAAACGTCTAAGGATCCTCTCAACCTGATTAGGATGTTTGGTGCGGGGGGTGGGATTTGAACCCACGCAGGCCTACGCCATCAGGGCCTAAGCCTGACCCCTTTGACCTGGCTCGGGCACCCCCGCACCAATAATTATAAGTAGTTGACCCGTTAATAAGAATTTACGCATTACTTCCTCAA
>DAIRVF010000174.1:0-2450 GCA_036802965.1 Zestosphaera sp. | reverse complement strand
CTATAATTCTATAGCTGAGGAACTCAATAAGAGATTTAGTGCTGGAATCCCTTTAATCGAGCCTCTCGTCGGCACCTTAAGTTTCTTGGTTGGTGTCTTAGCTCCCTTAATGTGTCATGAGCTAGGTCATTACATCGTGAGTAGGCGTGCCGGAATCCCGGTGACTTATCCGCTACCTATACCGGCTCCTCTCATATCTCCTGTCGGTACTTTCGGAGCGTTCATAAGATCACACCACCCTCCCAAAGACTTGAGGAGACTTGCTTTAGTAGGTATTTCGGGCCCTCTAGCCGGTGTCACGCTATCCGCAACCCTCTACGTCTCTTCCTATCTCACGTCCCCGAGAATTCCGCAATACGTCGCGCAGAAGGCTTTAGAAGCCGGGTTAATTAGCGAGCTCAGGGTCGTTCCCTTACTAACCTTACTCATAGAACCTAGGGAGGTGGTTCTTCTCAGCCCTATCGCTATGGCTGCCTGGTTCCTCATACTAGTTCATTTCGCTAACTTACTCCCTATAGGTCAGTTAGATGGTGGGCACGTGATAAGATCCCTAACTAATGTTAGGGTGCATTCAGTGTTATCCCACGTGATTATAGCCGTGAGCATACTGATATCTTTTATTCAGCCAAACCTCCTTTGGCTAGGTATTTTCAGCGTTTTAGCGTGGCTTATTTCTGGCAGGGCCCCGCATTACGGGGTTGCTAACCTGAACTCAAGGCTGGATGTAAGGGATAGGATACTCTTCAGCTTCTTATACGCCCTCCTACTCTTACTAACTCTGCCCGTGATTGCTTGAGATTCCCCACATTTAAGATTTCTTGGATTGCTAGATTATAGTTTAGGATGAGGTTGAGAGACTCTGGATATGTTTTGGTGATTGCTGAGAAGCCTAGAGCGGCTGATAAGATAGCTACTGCCCTAAACCTAAGTAGTAAGAGGGTGGTGAACGGTGTTAGGGTTTGGGAGGGTTTCTTCGAAGGCCGTAGGTTTTTGGTGGCTCCGGCGGTCGGTCATCTATTCTCTCTAGATACTGAGGAGAGGGGTTTCCCAGTCTTTACTTATAGGTGGGTTCCTAGATGGTTGGTTGAGAGGAGGAGTAGGTACGCACGTAAGTATTTTGAGGTTTTGAAGAGCTTGGCTAGGGGGGCTAGCGAATACGTCAACGCGTGTGATTACGATATTGAGGGGTCGGTCATAGGTTACCTAATAATCAAGCATTTCGGCGACTTAAGCAGGTCTAGGAGAGCTAAGTTCTCTTCCCTAACTAAAGAAGAATTAGTGAGTGCTTTCAGAAATCTTCAACCACTAGATTTGAGGATGGTTGAGGCCGGCCTGTGTAGGCATGAGGTGGACTGGATATGGGGGATTAACGTTAGCAGAGCTCTCATGAGTTTCTATAGGAAGGTCTTCGGCGATTTCAAGATCTTAAGTGCTGGTAGGGTTCAGACACCTACCCTAATAGAGGTCTTCAGGAGACATGTTGAGAGGGAGTGTTTCGTTCCGGAAATAAAATTCAGTATTTCCCTGAAGTTGAGGATCGGGAGCGAGGAGTTGAGCGTAAGGAGTGATTTCGGTAAGGATCTTACCGAGGAGGAAACTAATAGGTTGAAGCTCGCTATCGAGAGGGTTGGTAAGGCGAGAGTGGTGGACGTTAAGTCTAGGACCGAGGTTCTGAGGCCGCCGCCTCCGTTCAACTTACCGGATCTACAGTACGAGGCTTATAGAGTAGCTAAGATATCTCCTGCCCTCACGTTAAGTATTGCTGAGTCACTTTACCTAGACCAACTCATAAGTTATCCTAGAACGAACTCGCAGAAATTACCTAAAACGCTTAACCATAGAACAATATTGAGGAGCTTGTCTGATCTAGAGGGTTACGAGGAATACGTTAATGAGTTGCTTAAGAAGCCTTCACTAGCTCCTGCGGAGGGGTCTAAGGAAGACCCGGCACACCCGGCAATACACCCAACAGGGTACTTACCCAGAAAACCTCTTAAAGATAGGGAGCGGATAGTGTATGACTTGATAGTTAGGAGATACTTGGCTTCGTTGAGTGATGAAGCCTTACTCAAAATCTCAACCTATGTTTTAAAGGTGCTTGATCTCGAATTAGCGATTACTTCAAGGGAGTTGTTGAGGGGTGGGTGGTTGAGGATATATGACTACGGGGAGGTAGATACATTAAAGAAGTTTTCTTTGAGGCTAGGTGAGGAAGTGCCGATACTTGACGTAAGGGTGGTTAAGACTTTTAGTAAACCCTCAGATGCTTACACTAAGTCGTCCTTACTTAAATGGATGGAGAGGTCAGGGATTGGTACTGAGGCTACGAGAGCTGAAATAATCGAGACCCTATTTAAGCGCGGGTATCTTAAGCAAACAACCTCCGGGATTGACATCACAGAGTTGGGCAGTATTATCTCCACGATATCAACCAACCTCTTCTCTGAACT
>DAIRVF010000173.1:0-2453 GCA_036802965.1 Zestosphaera sp. | reverse complement strand
ACCTTACCGTTCCAGGGGCAGTAACGCTTAACTACGTTGAGCCAGTAATTCAGCTCGGCCTCCACGAAAGACGGCATCCCATCACATAACTCTATAGTCGCGTCAGCAACCTCCACTGTGTCGGGGTCTAGATGCCAGCTCCAGGGCTTATTAAAACCCCCGTCACCAGCCCTGAGCTCGCCAATCACGATCCCGCCTCTCTCACCCCTCAACATACTCCTCAACACGTCAGCTATCGCGGGATCCCTCACCAAAACCTTAAACCTCTCACCATTAACATCCACAACAAATAACCACCCAGAAACCTCCCTAGGCCTCCACCAAAACACGTAAACATAACCCAAAACCAACAAAACAACCAACACAACCAAAACAACAACCAACCCACGCCTCAACACAACACACCAAAATATCTCACCAACACCACATATAAATGCTTAACTAAATTATGAAGATGGAAGAATATATGATTGGATAGCTGGGAGTGGGTCTATTGTTTATAAATTTATTTTCTTAGCAACCACTATTCTCACGGTGTTTTCAGGTATGGTTAGTTGGATTCACGTGATATCTGCTGGCACGTCCGTCTTAAGGAATTTTATTAGGGATAGAGCTGAGCGGGCTAGGGAGTTAGGTATTAGTGAGTGGGGCTCTATTGGTTTTGACCATCCTGATCAAGTCAGGGCTCAGGCGTTAGCTACGCGTAGTAGTCAGGTTTTCAGAGATCTTTATGAGTATGTCTCGTCTAGGCCTCAGAGAGCTTCCGCTGAGTTAAATGCTTTCTTGAAAGCTGTGAGTCTCTTTTATCACTCTCCTCCCAGTGAGGTCGGTATTTACTTATTCAGTAGTGATACGGGTACTGGATACTTATCTGCTTCCATAGTCTTCGAGTTCCTGAGGAGTCAAGGTTATCGCATGCTTTCTGACGACCCTATCAGGATTAAGGGTCTTGGGAGGAACTTACTGAGTTTTGAGGATTCTCTCATTGATTTAATAGAGAAGGTGGTGATTAAGATTCTGGAATGGAATTCTAGAGGGTATAAAGTTTATCTAAACCTAACTGGGGGATTCAAGCCTGAGAGTGCTTACCTGCTGTTGGCTGGTGCCCTAGCCGGGGCTCGGAGAGCTTACTACATACACGAATTATTCGAGGACGTGGTCTTCATACCTCTCCCTAAGCTAGCCATAGATCAGAAACTAACTAACTTGATAGGGAAGCTGCCTAACCCCTACCAAACGTTCAGTGAGTCGGAGCTTGAGGAGTTGTTGAGGGGTGAGGGGCTGGACTTGATAGAATTGAGGGATAGGGGTTTGGTGTATGAGGGGATGCCTGCTTTCAGGAAGTACGTGGTGAGGCTTGTTAGGGAGTTGATGAAGGGTGGGGGCTTAAGGTAATTTAAGTCGTGAGAGTATGTCGTTAAGGTTTATTTCTTTAATGTATTTAAGACTTAAATCACTATCCTCGCTGCATACCTCGATTAAGTCGCTCTGGAGTCCGGCGTGCGCGATTAGTATTCTTTCGTTAGGTGTTCCACTACCTTGAATACCGTAGAGTTCGCTGAGGCGGGTGCAGTTCTTGATTTTCTCTTTCCGTGTCTCGATCTGACTTACTTCGTTGGATATTATGTATTGATACGCTTTATTAACGTTGACGTAGATTTTCTCGTTGATTTCCTTCAGTCCATTTAAGGTAGGTCTTACGTTTCTTGCTATCTCGCAAGCGCCGTGTGCTAGTAGTGAGTAGTAGACTGCTCTTGGGTCGATGCCGAAGTCGTGGGTTACGCTTTTTTCTTCGAGGCTTACGTGTGTTTCCTTAATCCATTCATTCATGACTTCTTCTAAGGAATTTATTAGGTTGGGGTATTCGCTACTCCGGCATAGTTCTAGTAGAGCTAGTGGTAGGGGGTAGTAGATTGTTTTAATGATTTTCTTGACGTAATGCATTATCTCGTTTGTTTTCTTACGTAGGTTTTCTAATCTGCGATTACTTGTTTTTAGTAGGTGCTTAGGGAATTCAGGCATTAATATGAGGCTGAAGGCATTCTCGTATATGGTGTTGATGTTGAGTGGTTCCCCGGATTTTGTTGATGGGTCTGAGTTAAGAGCTCTCACAACAACCTCGCTTACCTCGTGTTTGAGGAGAGCTAAGGACGCGAGCATTTGAGCAAGGATCATTACCTCGGATGGCATGAAGTTCACGCCGTGACTTAAATCAAGTATGATTTCGTCGTAGCAATTACATAAGATTTCGCGACCCAGCACATGAAGAGTTACTGCCATGAAATCTGTGGAGGAGTGAGGACCGCTAAAACGCCATTCCCCGCCAGGACTGCCTAAAGCCGGACCAACCACCACATCTATATCCCCCTTAATACCTAAGCAATCAAGCACACACCTCAACAAACCCTCATTAATCTTCAGCAAGCCTTCATAATCCCCAATCCGTGTAAAGT
>DAIRVF010000172.1:0-2471 GCA_036802965.1 Zestosphaera sp. | reverse complement strand
CTTCATAGGTGGTAGAGGATTAGCTATTAAGATATTGTGGGATGAGGTCAGGGGAGTTGACCCCTTAAGCCCTGAGAATAAGTTGATCTTCGCTTGCGGACCCTTCAACGGGCTTCCAACACCTAGCGGGGGTAAGATGGTCGTAGCGTCTAAGAGTCCTTTGACAGGTGGTTACGGGGACGGCAATTTAGGCACTATGGCCAGCGTTCACTTAAGGAAGGCAGGGTACGACGCTCTGGTGATTGAGGGCGCCGCCAGAAGACCTGTCTACATATACGTAGAGAACGATAACGTGAGCGTGTTGAGCGCTGAGGGTTTGTGGGGTAAGACAACCTTTGAAGCTGAGAAGACACTTAAAGAAATTCACGGTAGGGATGTCGGTGTCCTTAGCATAGGTCCCGGCGGGGAGAACTTAGTTAGGTATGCGGTGGTGGTATCTCAGGAAGGCAGGTCTGGCGGGAGACCAGGCATGGGCGCCGTGATGGGTAGTAAGAAGCTTAAGGCAGTCGTCATCAGAGGAACTAAAGAGATACCTGTTGCTGATAAGGAATCGCTAACTAAGCTCTCTCAGGAAGCATACAGAGCCATACTCAACTCACCTGCTTACTCGTTCTGGCGCAGGCAGGGAACCATGGCAGCCGTCGAGTGGTGCAATGAGAACTCAGCACTGCCTGTTAGAAACTTCAGCGACGGGATTTTCGAGTTCTCTAGGAGTATTGACGGGTACGCTATGGAGGGGATGAAGATAGGTCAGAGAGGATGCCCCTACTGCAACATGATATGCGGCAACGTAGTCCTAGACGCTGAAGCAAGGGGGAGCGAACTTGATTACGAGAACGTCGCTCTACTAGGTTCTAACCTAGGTATAGGTAAGTTAAACGAGGTAGCCGTACTTAATAGACTGGCTGACGAGTTAGGACTAGACACTATATCCCTGGGAGGAGTCATAGGCTTCATCATGGAAGCTAAGGAGAAGAAGCTAATAAAGGATGATGAAACCCCGGAATTCGGTGACTTCAAGAAATCGAGAGAGCTCGTGATTAATATAGCGTATAAGAAGACCGAGTTAGGGAAGCTTGCGGCTGAAGGTGTTATGAGGTTAAGTAACGTTTTAGGCGGTAAAGAATTCGCTATGCACGTCAAAGGTCTTGAAGTCAGCGGTTATAACTGCTTCGCGTACCCTGCCATGGCGCTAGCTTACGGCACCTCCTCAATAGGAGCTCATCACAAGGAAGCCTGGGTCATCGCTTGGGAGATAGGGACAGCGCCCATAGAAGGTGAGAAACGGAAGAGCGTGGAGTATAAAGTGACTTACGGACCTGAGAAAGCAGCTAAGGTTGTAGAGTTGCAGAGGTTGAGAGGTGGGATGTATGAAGTTCTTACAGCATGCAGACTGCCTTGGGTTGAGGTAGGGCTAAGCATAGAATACTACCCGAAACTCCTAGAAGCAATAACCGGCGTTAAGTATACTTGGGAAGACCTCTACAAGGTAGCTGACAGGATCTACACGTTAATAAGAGCTTACTGGGTCAGGGAATTCAACGGTAGATGGGATAGGAGCATGGACTACCCACCCACCAGGTGGTTCAACGAAGAGCTTAAGAGAGGGCCCCTGAAAGGCCAGCATCTAGACAGGGAGAAGTACGACGTATTATTAAGTGAGTATTACAGATTAAGAGGCTGGGACGAGAGAGGAATACCTAGGAAAGAAACCTTGAGAAGACTAGATTTAGATTACGTGATACCGGAGCTGGAGAAACACGTCAAACTAGAGTGAGCCCATGAAATAAACGTAAACAGCTTTTTACTCTAATTAAGAGTATTTCTCGGGTAACATGGAATGGCTAAGCTAAAGCTCCACGGAGTTTTTGCTCAGTTAGTTGGTCTCGACGAGATTTACGTAGAGGTGAAGGAACCCACACCTGTGGGTGAGTTACTCAGGAAGTTAATACCTAGATACGAGGAATTTAAGTCGAAGATCATTCTAATTAACGGAAAGCCTTCAGGAGAGGAAGCGTTGATAAGTGATAGAGACGAAGTCAAAGTACTCCCAGTTCTTAGCGGTGGTTAATTAGAAAAACGCTACTGAAAGCCCGCTCAAAATCTATGGAGATCAACGTAAAGCTTTCTCTAAACCAGAAATCCAAGTCCTTGAACATCTTTAAATACTGAACAGAGCTGAATGCTCATATCATTGTTTAAAACTATCAAAAATCTTGGTTTGCTCTCTACAGTTACCTAAGGAAGTCTTCCCTAGGCGGTGAGAAGACTTCTATTATTATGGTTTTTCCCGGTCCTGGATTATAGACCTCATGAGGTTCGTTAGATTCGAAGACGTACGATTCCCCCTCAGATACCGTGACTTCCTTATCAGGGGTCTGGGTTTCATTGGGGTTTATATGGTTTTATATGAACCCCTCTGCCCTTGGCTTCACAGCCCTCAGGGCTCCATTTCATCGGAGCCCATATCA
>DAIRVF010000171.1:0-2486 GCA_036802965.1 Zestosphaera sp. | reverse complement strand
CATAAACCTCGATTACGTCGCTATCGATTACCTCAGGTAGTAAGAACCTACGCAACAACTCCTTAACGCGAGAGTCCAGAGACCTCGAAACCTCTTGACGGGGGGTTTCCGAAATTATCAAATCATCAAACCCTAAGAAAGAAATTATGTAGGTCGCCCTTAAAAGCATTAATTAAGGTAACACCTAGCGTGACAAATAGAATCCCCTTAAATAAGTAGGTTGTGGGTACGGGCACTACCTGAGGGATAAGATAGAGTGTTCGTTACGCGCTCTACCCACGCCTCCCTCACGGCTCATCACGTAGTATTAGGTACTTACTCACCCTACCCTTCTCCCTTATAGTATCGAGTGCTTCAGCAGCTAGCATGAAGGCTCTCCTAGGTATTTTCGAGACCCCTACCCCGATCTTAATAGAGTTAACGCTACCCAGCACCTCCAAGACCTTACTAACGTCCTCCTCATCACATACTGAGACAATATTATCGCCCCCTAAGTACTGAACAATCGCTACATCCCTCAACTCGTTCGCGTAATGCGCTACGACGTTCAGTACCTCTGAGTACGTCCTGTAAATCCCTAGGGATCTAGTTCTCGTAGTGAAGTCGTTTAAGTCTGCGTGAGCTACGGCTAGCGACTCAGGTAAGCAACTAACTTCCTCACCGTACGTCCTCCCGTCCAGAACCATCTTAAGTAATTCCCTAACCTTCCCACACGCCACCAAGGTATTCACGGGTGTCGGCGAGTAACTCTGCAAGACCTTCCTCAACCCATCGTTAAATTCCTTGACGTCAGTATCGTACGGCAAGAGAATTACCTGGTAGTCGTATCTTAGGGGGAGAGCCATACCCCCGTAACCCGAAGCATATGACTGGATGACTTGGTAGACCTTGGATTGAGTTAGCTGTATGAACCACTCCCTATCCTTACCTAGAGACTCTGTCCACTCCCTATACCCAACGAACTCGACGAAAACAGCTAAAACCATCACGCCCACACATTAACTCAGTCTATGAATAACGTCTGGCTAGACCCCTCACTAACCCTCAGCTTCCCTAACCTCACACACATCTTCACAGCGGCCTCAACAGCTCTCCTAGCGTAGTCCTCAACCCTCTCAAGCGCTTGCATCCTAGTAGCTCCGGGACCTATGATGCCCAGCGTGACAGGCTTCCCAAACTCAATACTTAAGTCCATGATCTTCCTGGAAGACTGCTGAGCAACGACCTCGTCATGCTTTGTCTCACCCTGAATTATAGCACCTAGGGTGACCACGGCGTCCACATCACCCCTCTTAAGCAACTCCCTCACAGCTAGAGGTATCTCGAAAGAGCCGGGAACCTTAACCACGTAACCTACCTGAGCACCCAGGAACTCAGCGTGCTCAAGAGCTTTCTGAAGCATCAAGTACGTTACATCATAATTAAACTCAGCAACGACTATAGCGAGCCTCACCACCCTCAACACACCCCCTAAACAAATTAGGGGACGCCCTTATATAAAACAAATAAGCTCAATAACAGAAGTATTGGTTGGGTGAGGAGAGTGACGCAACGCTTAATCACGCTAGCGCACGGAGCCGGGGCGGCGGAGACTTGGAGAATCGTTAAGGAGTTAGTTGTTGATAGAGTACCTCAAGAATTGAGGAGGGTTGCGGGTGGTTACGGACTGGACGTCTTAGATGACGCCGCAACACTCAGGATAGGTGATGACCTACACCTAGTCGTCACAACAGACTCATACACCGTGAGCCCCTACAGGTTCCCGGGAGGTGATATAGGGTCTTTAGTAGCTCACGGAGTCATCAACGACTTAGTAGTTTCGGGAGCTAGACCCATAGCCTTCATGGACACCATAGTCGTCGAGGAAGGCTTCCCAGAACCTGAGTTAAGCGACATAATCAACTCCCTAATCAACGCACTCATAGAAGATAACGTATCCTTGATTGGCGGGGACTTCAAGGTAATGCCTAGAGGATCCCTCGACAGGATCTTGATAACGGGGGTTGGGTTAGGGATTAGTAAGAAGCCAATACCTGATAACGAGCTACGTGTCGGTGATAAGATAATAGTTACCGGTCACGTAGCGGAGCACGGCGCTACGATACTCGCCGCACAGCTAGGCCTGCTAGATAAGGTTAAGGGACTTAAGAGTGATACGAGATCCCTAGCTAAGACAGTCCTTAAGGTAATCGAGGAATTCAGGGACTACGTACACGCCGCGAGAGACCCTACGAGAGGCGGCTTAGCCTCAGTACTCAACGAGTGGGCGCGAACAAACAACTTAACGATAAGGATACATAAAGACAGGATACCCGTAAGGGATGAGGTGAGGGATTTCCTCGAAGCCATGGGTGTTGACTACCTCTCAATGGCTTCCGAGGGGATAGCACTGCTAGCAGTAGATAGCGGTAAAGCGCATGAAATCCTGGAGAGGCTGAGGGAGGTTGGTGAGGTGAATTCAGAGATAATAGGTGAGGTCATAGAAC
>DAIRVF010000170.1:0-2562 GCA_036802965.1 Zestosphaera sp. | reverse complement strand
ACATAGGGATATTTAAATCTTTCTGTTAGATAAACAACAATGTTCTTTCAATTTTCAAAATAGATAAACCATTAAGCAGGGATTCTAGGGAACGTTCATTGCTAGCCAAGCTTTCTATTGTGAATACCTGTAATTGCTTGGCCAGCGGTTCATTACCCCGCGGGTCTCGGAAACACGGAGACGTCAATGAGAATATAGGCTACATAGCGTTTTGGTGATGTTAGTGGTTTGTGGGAGTCTCGGGAGTCTCTCTAGCGATGCGTTATGCTAAGCACGTGAAGCTAAGCATCTATGTTCTCGAGGCAATGACAATAACCATAACCCCGAGTCCCTCGAAGAGAGGGGTAGGGGTAATGGGCCGGGAACCTGGCCCGGGGCTAAACCCTCGGAAAGAGGGAATATAATCCCAAACCTCCCAGCCCTAGAAGGAACCCCTGTCCTGGAGGGACTAGGAGGAGGTCGGAGCTACCATCAAGCATCTTCAAACCAGTCACAGCTTAGAATTAATTAACTTGCTGATTATTTAAGACTCAGTGTGTTTAGTTTTGTTGGCTAAGGTTCTACCGTGTAGTATATCCTTTTTCTTTTCTTACCTCTATTCTCCGTTTTTAGGAGAACAAACTTACCTATCTCGATCGTGTTCTTGACGTGGGGTCCTCCGTCAGCTTGCATGTCAACCCCCGGTATCTCCACTATCCTTAAAGTCTCCATGTTTGGCGGCATCCTAGCAGCTAGCTTAACTATACCGGGTATTTTCATGGCTTCCTCCCTCTTAAGCCAGTAAATCTTTACTTCTATACCCTTCTTTATTATCTCGTTGACTTCCTCCGCAGCTTTACTGAAAACTTCTTTCTCATCTCCTTGCACGTCATAGTCCTCCTTAGCTTTATCTGGCTCAACACTGCCTCCAGTGACTAGGGAGCCGTACTTAGAGTACATAACCGCGGAAAGTATGTGTGCGGCCGTGTGCAACCTCATGAGCCTATACCTCCTCTCCCAGTTTAACTCGCCTATGACCGAGGAGCCGGGCTTTAAACCCTCAAGACTGTCAAGTATGTGAATAACCTCGCCGGAACTCTTATCGATTACTACGTCCCTGACCTCATATCTCCTCTCACCAGAATATAACCAGCCAGTATCGTTAGCCACTCCTCCAGAAGTGGGGTGGAAGGCAGTCTTATCTAAGATTACTCCCTCACTAGTTAACCCAACCACAACTGCCTCAAACCTCCTCAAATAGCTGTCCCTCTGGAACAGTAATTCAGTAACCACTTAAACCACCAAATATTATTGAGTACTTTAAATATTAGATCTCGTGCCCACGGCCTCAACGAGGGTGAAGTAGGGTTAGGATATTTATAATATGTTGTACGCGGAGTTTATTTTTCGGGGCTATACGGTGACGTCAGAGAGCACGCAAGTAAGGCTTAAGACGTACATAGACATGGTTGAGAAAGCCTTGAAGACTTTGAAAGTGGTGAGTAGTGGTAAGGAGGTAAGCGAGGTGATAAGGCTTGCGGCCCTCTACTTAAGTGACGCTAAACATTATTTTAGTCTTGGCGATTACGTGACGTCGCTGTCGTGCGTAGCTTACAGCGAGGGATTACTAGACGCCCTAAGGTTGACGGGCAGTATAGAATTCGAGTGGGTGAGAGAGAAGCCTAGGAAGGTCCTTGTAGGAGGCACCTTCGACTTACTGCATCCAGGACATATACATTATGTGAAGAAAGCTCACGAGAAAGGCTTGGTGTACGCGGTAGTGGCTAGAGACTCCGTAGTAAAGAGGATAAAGGGGAGGGAGCCAGTGCTGGACGAGAGATCAAGGCTCACCCTGGTTTCCTCCCTCAAGTACGTGTACGAGGCGATACTAGGTGACGAGGAGGACTTCATGAAGCCCGTAATTAAGGTAAGACCGGACATCATATTACTGGGTCCCGACCAACCCATAGACGAGTACACCCTCATACGAAACAGTGAGAGACTAGGTCTGAACCTAACCGTGGAAAGATTGAGTGAGAGAGTGGGGGGTCACTTAATGTCGACCACGGACGTAATAAAGGAAGTCCTCCGTAAATATTGCGTGAATAAATCCGTGAACGAAAATAAATGATAGGGTGGACCGCTTCATTTGTCGGGCATGATTATCAAAGGAAGCCAGCTTACCTCTTCCTAAGACCCGTTCTCCTAGCGGCTATGTGCCCTACCTTCCTACCTGGTGGTGCGTTCCTGGATACCGTGGACGGGTGTGACTTTCTTTGGTGATGCCCGCCGCCGAACTTGTGGCTGACGGCGTTCATGGCCACTCCCCTGACCCTAGGCCATTTACGAGCCTTTACCTTCCACTTATGATAGGCGGCGCCAGCCTTAAGTAATGGTTTTTCAGGTCTTCCGGCACCTGCAGGAACTCCTATAGTCGCTCTAGCAGTGCTCAAAATACTCTTCTGTCTCTTGCTAGGTAGGAGAACTATTGTGTGCTTATCAGACCTACCGAGAACTATGGCATAACTACCAGCTTGTCGGGCTAGCTTGCCGCCGTCGCCAGGTCTTAACTCTATGTTATAG
>DAIRVF010000169.1:0-2601 GCA_036802965.1 Zestosphaera sp. | reverse complement strand
GAGGCCGCTACGACTGGCTTGAAGATACTTGATAGTGACTCTGACCTCCTCCCCGTCCTGAAGAGGCGGGGTTCCCCCCGTCCCCAGGACTGGAAGGTTTGGAGCTACATGCCCCCGCTTTGGGGATTCAATCCCGGGCCGGGTCTCCGGCCCATTACCCCTATCCCTCTCTTCGAGGGACTCGGGGTTATGGGTGTTCCAGCTATCATAGTCTCGGGAGCATTGTTTTAGTCCGGTGTGTTTGGTACGCGTATTGAGTGTTGCTAGAGAGTAGCTCCCGAGACTCACGAACATCGACATTATCATCAAGAACATCACCGGATGCAGAGCTCATAAGCTTTTCCAATCATCCCCGCCCTAAAGGACGAGGCTTTCAGTTGTAAGTGCTTTTTAATATATCTTAAGTGTTATGAGGTATCTGATGCTGCGAGCGTTCTCCAGTTATGAGACTTACTCTCTTAAACGCTTAACATATTTTGAGTCCTTATACGTTATTACCTGAATCCTCTCCCCAACACTTAAGTGTTTCGGGAAGCTCGCCTCAACCATCGCCCCGCTTACGCATGAGGCAGTCACCCTGCCTTCCTCGAATTTAGTTACTTCACACTCGTCTATCAGATAATCCTCAGGACTTAACTCTCTGAACCCTTCTTTAGTTAGGGATTTAAAGCTTGTTTTGATGACCTCGTCTCTGGTTAGATCCCTCAAAACGAGCTTGTCTCTCTGAATATCTAATACCTCCATCAAGGAATTCCTGAAGACTATTAACTCTCCGGGAATTAATTGTGGGATTCTTAAAACTATGGAGAGCTTGCCGTACCTCTTACCCCCAACCACTCCGTGAAGCTTCCATGACTCCTTAATATACCCTCCTAAGACCCCCTGTAAGTAGTTCGCGGCTTGACGAGCTGCTGAGACGTTGCTGAACTTCACGTCCACACCCTCCCTTAACTCCTCGTAGTCCGTCACGTTACTGCTGATGCTCCTCACGCTACTTATTAACTTACTAACCCTCCTCCTCATGCCCTCCGAGGGCTCTCCCGTGAACCTTACTTGAAGTATTGCTTCGTAATCCCTGATCTTAACGCTTAAGCACTTGGGGCATAACTTAGCTTCTATCCTATAATTAATGGTGAAAGCCTGCTCTACCGGCTTACCCCTAAAGAAAGACCTAACTAAGACCTCCGCTCGGTTGTTGCTAGCGTTTAAGACCGCTAACTGAACGTCTTTGAAGGACTTATGTGTTTTCCCCTTCTTTATCACGGTCTCCACGATGTAGTAACGTAATGCTTCCTCGTCACTGCCTGAGGTAGGGGTCCACGAACCGCCAACGTAGACGGACCCGCAGACAGGACACCTCACTAATACTACGTTGTTCGGGATCTTAGCTAACGCTCTCTCTTTTAGGAAGCAGTCCGGGCATAAGCCGTCAATCAACGGTTCCTCATCACTCTCCCTCCTCCCGCACCTCAAGCAAAACCTTCCGGTAAAACTCATAACTTAATCACCTGCGCGTAAGGCACGCCGCCAACCCTCAGTATCGCGTCAGGGTGTACCAGCCCTTCCTTGACCGCCCTATTAACCGAGGCTTCCCCGGCTAACACTACTATGGGGGCGTTCCTCGCGTGATGCATCGCTTCCTCGAGAGTTGCTATGAAGCCCTTGAAAAACTCTTCATTTACGTTTAGTACTACGTCCCCCTCCCGGAATTCCTTACCTAGGAGTTCCTTATCACATATAGCTACTACCTCGCTGAAGTCCTGAGACATGTCTACGGTGGTATGTATCTTCACGTAAACCAGGTCTTGAGTCTCAGACCGTCCTCCAAAACCTTGAGACTCTTCCCCGCTCAAGTCACTCGACGCCTCATCACACACCTCACACAGGCTTTACCGGAGCTTCAGCACCGCAAGCTAAGCACCTTATTATCCATACCTTACCCTGCTTCCTTAACTCAGTCTGGTATGAACCGCATGTCTTGCATATGACGTAGCTGTCTAGGAATCTCTTAAATAAAGCGTTGATGGTTTGGGAGGAGACGCGGGAGTATATGGTGAATACCCCGGACTCGTCTACCGCGCCCCTAGCAGCCAACTCTTTTAGGAGGTACCTAGCACAGACTTTAGGTTCTCTTAAGATGACCTCGCAGACAGTCTTGAAGTTCTTGATTTGGGTTTGAAGCCCTACGTGAACTATCTCTAGCGGCGGTATGTCGAGGGTCGTTACCTGACTCCTCTTCTCCGGGAGCTTCTCGTACAGCTCCTTAAGTAATTCCTCGTAAGACGGTAACCCACTCACTCTGCACCACCCCACATAATAACCTGAAGAAAACTTTTAAGTTGAGCAAACACTGTTTTAGCGGTTGACGCCCTGGAATGAAGGTATACGTGGAGACTTACGGGTGTGCTCTAAACAACGCTGACGCAGCCTTAATGAAGAGTATTTTGTTTAGTAGAGGGCATGAAGTAGTTCCCTCTCTTGAGGAAGCTGAGGTAATCATAGTAAACACCTGTACTGTAAGGTTGGATACCGAGCAGAGGATCTTGAAGAGATTACGCGAACTCAGGAAGTTCTTAAAAGACGGTGTTAGGCTGATTGTCG
>DAIRVF010000168.1:0-2603 GCA_036802965.1 Zestosphaera sp. | reverse complement strand
TTATTAAGTTATTAAACCTAATAAGGCTTTCGAATTTTCGTTTTAATGATGAGTATTGAATTAAGTGCTTAAAAGGTTTAATATTTTTTCTTTGTAGTAGTTGAGAGCTTCCTTCACGTAGTCTTCACTTATGTTACCGAAGGGTGATGGGGTTTCGAAGATTCTCTTAGGTGGTTTGAGGTCTTCTGGACTATAACCCAGCCTTAGTTTAAGTTTGAGTTTCTCTTTGTAGATCTCAAGACCAAGTTTCCTCAGCTCTTCCTCACTCATCTTTAATCCGAGTGGTTCCAGAGCTCTTGAAACCGTGGAAGGCTTGTAAACTCCTCTTGAGAAGAAGCACACGACTAGGGAGGAGAGGACCTGTCTCCACGCCTCTTCCTCAATTAACTCATCTATTAACTTTCTTGGTTGAGGGTATTCTTTGCCAACGTATTTCTGGTCTATTGAGTATCCGGCGTTGTCTAGGTGGCTGTGTCTAAGCCCTATTAAATACCCTATGTGTGCTCCAGGCCCTGTATGATAGCCGGGCATTTCATTACCTCCGAACACTAGCGCGAACTCCGAACCACCATAGATTTCCGAAGCTTTCTTGAGGCCCATAGCTAACGTCTTGTAGAAGTTATTTGGTTGCGTAACTAAGTATTTAACCATCTCTATGTATGTCCTCCAATCACCCCACTCAGGCCTTACTATCGTGTCTTTCTCGTTTATCAATCCCTTCTTGAAAGCTTCGGTAGACCAGGCTAGCACGACCCCCGTACTCATAGAGTCAAGACCCACCACGTCGACCTCTTCTATAAGTCTAAGTAAGCCCTCCCTATCTTTAATCCCTAACATAGTGCCAAGAGCGTATATGGGCTCGTAATCGTATCCTATATATCTGGTGGTATAGAAGTATTTCTCGTGCGGGTATCTCTCTCTTATGACCGCTATGTGAATACAGGCTACAGGGCAGTGAGCGCATGCAACCCTCCTAGCTAGTGAGTACTCAGCGAAGGCCTCACCACTCACTTCCTCAGCACCTTCGAAAACATTGGAAGTTAAGTTTCTGGTAGGTAATCCCCCAATCTTGTTGAGAGGTAGCACGTTGACCGGGGTTCCTAAGTCATGGTATTTCTGCATCGCCGGACTTTTGGTGATCTCATCAAATAATTCCTTGTAGACCTTCCTATAACCGGATATGTCAGCTACCGGGATATCCCTCTTCCCACCCACTACTATCGCCTTAAGCTTTTTGGCTCCCCAGACAGCTCCTAAGCCTAACCTACCGAAATGCCTATACGTCTCGAGAATGACTGACGCGTACCTAACTAGCATCTCTCCTGCTTTACCGATCCTCATTATAGATCTTAACCCAGGCCATGGCTCCCTCTCTCTCAAAACCTTACCTATGGTTAGAGAACTCCTCACGCCCCATAAAGCACTGGCGTCCTTGAACTCTACCCTACCGTCATGAATCGATAAGTACACAGGAGTCTCACTACCCCCTTTTATGACTATCGCGCCAAACCCTGCCATCCTTATAGCTATTGGGGCTCTCCCTCCGGCGTGAGACTCGCCTAAGTTGCCTGTCAGAGGAGACTTAAACATTGCCACGACCTTAGAGGCGGTGGGGTAAACTCCCGTGAAGACTCCTACAGCCAGCACAACAACGTTCTCAGGGCTGAGCGGGTCTACCTCAGGGTTTAACTCTTCTTTAAGTAGCTGTGTAGCGACTCCAGTCCCTCCTAAGTACTTAGTAAATAGGTCAGGCCTGCTCTTAACCCAGAAAATCTTTCTGGTTAAGTCTACGTAGAGCACCTTACTCAAGGCTTCATCAATTACTGCACGTACACTCATCAAGAATCAACCTCCTCAAGTGCTAAAACCCCGTAAGGGCAGAAATCAACGCAGTAACCGCAATAGGTGCATATGACCGGCTTATTTAGGTAGACATTCCACTGAACAGCTCCGAAAGGACACGCACTCTTGCAATTACCGCACCCAATACATAGGTTAGGATTCAGTATGACGCCACCACCCCTCCTTAAGATAAGAGCTTTAGTAGGACACACCTTAGCACAAGACGGATCCTTACACGCCCTACAAACTATGACTGAGAACCCTCTCTCAACACCGCCCACACTCCTAACGTGAATCGCTGTGTAACCCAGTCCCGCGTCAACGTACCTACGCGAGCAGGCAAACATACAGGACATGCAACCAACGCAGAGGTCTGGATCTACAACAACAAGCCTCTTAAGTTTAGTTTCAGATACAGTGCTCAAGCACGTCACCAGATATAGATGTTGTAGGAAGTTTTAAACGAAATGTAAATAAATTTATTTACAAACAAGCCAAAACTTATAAGAAGATGAAATAGACTAATTTACGGTGACGTGAATGTTGAAAACAATGATCAATGCGGGATTAATTACGGTGTTGACGCTATCGTTATTTACCTCATCCATTTATGTTTTAATTACTAATAACTTGAGATCCAGTGAATCAGATGAGTTACTTATCCTAGCACCCCCAGTTCTTCAGAAACCTCTAGATTCCGTAATAAGCGAGTTTACAGGGAGGTATGGAGTATTAGTTAGGACTTCTTATGAGCCTACGGG
>DAIRVF010000167.1:0-2605 GCA_036802965.1 Zestosphaera sp. | reverse complement strand
TTTTGGCTACGTCTCTTTAGCTCTACTCACGAGAATTTCTTCAGTCACTCTCCACGCCCTAACGTTCTTCATTTTGTTGAGGGCTGTGGAGAGGGTTAAGTTGCTTGACGTTATTAAAGTGACTTACGTGTCTGTGTTCACGGAATTAATCGTTCCGGTGGGAGGGGTTACTGAGATCGTTAAATTCGCGCTGTTGACTAGGAATTCCTTCGTGGGCGCTAGCAAGACCTTACTAGGTATAGCATCGCATAGGTTGATAACCACCTTAACCATGCTGGCTTTCCTACTATTGTCTGTGGTAGGGCTGCATATGCCTGCTTCACGCGCTCTAGTCTTGATACTGCCTGCCGCTGCTTTAATCCTGATTAACTTGCTTCTTTTCTTAATGCCTAGAAGTAAGGCTCTTGAGTCTCTGGTAAATAAGCTCTATCGTAGGCTCGGTAGGGAGTCCAGTGTGAGATTTCATGAGGAGTACGTAGGGGACTTCACCAGCTTAACTAAGCGCTATGATTACGTGGTGGCAGCGACCCTGCTTTCGGTGTTGGAGAGGGTGTCTAACGTCGCTCACGGCTACGTGCTAGCCCTCCTCGTAGGGCTTAAGCCGAGTTTATGGCAACTCATCATAGGTTTCGACTCTATCTACATGATAATCTGGCTCCTCCCCATAGTCACGCCAGGTAATGTAGGGATTTACGAGTTGACGCAGACAGGTGTTCTGAGCTTGGTCGGGGTTAGTAAGGGTATGGCGGCCTTACTCAGCGTGTTAACTAGGGTGTTCATAGTGTTAGGTGAGTACCCGTTATTCCTAGCGGCGGCCGTGAGTTTCGGGTTGAGCGTTAAGAACCTATCTCAGCTAGTTAAAGACTGGAGTAAGGGTTCCTCAAATCCTTAATAAAGATGATGCGATATTAACGTAGAGGGCTTAGAAATGTCGGAAACCCTTAAGAGTAAAGTCATAGAAGTTCTGAAGACCGTGGAGGATCCTGAACTAGGTATTGACGTGTGGAATCTGGGATTGATTTACGACGTCTCCGTTGATGAGGGTGGTGACGTCTTAATAAAAATGACGTTCACGGCCCCCGGATGCCCCGCCAGCACCTACATACTCTTCGAGATATATAAGAAGCTGATAGTCATTGAGGGTGTGAGGGACGTGCGTGTTGACGTGGTTCTCGACCCTAGGTGGACTCCCTTAAGAATGACTCAGGAAGGTAGGAGAAGGTTTGAGTTGAAGTATGGGTATGACATAGTTGAGAGGTATTTGGAGGCTGTGAAGAGCGGTAAGATTAGGGGTTGATGTCGTGCCGGTCGAGGAGCATAGGAGAGAAGCTGAGGGCTTGGAAATCAATCTCGGGTTAATCATAACTAGCGACTCCATTCTGAGGGGGGTTAAGAGGGATGAGATCACGCCCATCGTGGAGAGGGTGTGTGAGGATTACCGAGCGACTCTGAAGGATAGACGCGTGGTCCCCAACAAAGAAGGGGAGATCAGGAAGGCATTCGAAGATTTGCTGGGTTCATGTAATGTCGTCGTAGTAACCGGGGGTACCGGAATAAGTCCTAGGGACATAACAGTAGATACTCTTAAGAGTTACTGCGGTAAGGACATGCCAGGCTTCGGCGAACTCTTCAGGTACTTAACGTTCGCTGAGCACGGGCCTGCAGCGATAGCTTCAAGAAGCTTCGCATGTGTTTCAGGTACTACCCTACTATTCGTGATACCCGGATCGCCGGACGCTGTTGAGTTAGCTTTAAGAAAACTCATAATGCCTGAGGCACGCCACCTACTCTACGAGCTTAAGAAGACTTAATGAACGTCCTCATAAACCTTCAAATATTTTCGCGAGCTTCTCGTGCATGAGGAGTCTCGAGTATATTTTAGAGATTTCCTCCCTATCCCTCTCTATTATCGAGACCTGACCGGACTTCCGGCTCACCCTCATTAAGAGGTATCCGGGGACCCAGTAAGAAGGCTTCACACGCTTATCTAGACATAGGTTTTTGAGGATTTCCTTAACTATGGCTATATTACTCTTGAGGAGTATCTCGCGTACGTCTATTCTGGGAGGCCTGAATAATTCCAGGTTCCACCACCTCCTAGTTCTCTGTTGAGGTGCTTCATTAGATATCAAGTCACTGAAGAATTTCCTGGCTTTCTCCTCGTTGCTCAAGATCTCCTCAGCCGCTTCAACATCTTTAAATAACTCGTACTCGCTGCACGTAGTGTGAGCTAGCTTCACAGCATTGACGCTCGGGTATGTTAAGACTTTCGTGTTCTTACTTAACTTCCTTATCGTGAGGAACCTGATTAACGGGTTTTCGAGAACGCTACTTAAGTAGCACTCGAAGACCAGCCTATCACTACGAGGATTACACTCGCGGAATTCCGCTATAGCTACAGGAAACCAGAGAAGCACTCCCTCACCCTTTCTAGGGTATGCTTCAATGAATGACACTTCATCCCCTCCTAAAACGTATGAGTACCTAACTTAATAATTTTATTAGTTTTCCTTAAATACTCATGTAGCGGTGTGGAGAGTGCTCGAGAGCTTGGTGTTGCCTCCGAGACAGTTCAGGCTCGTTAAGTATTTGAGTGAGGTACGTG
>DAIRVF010000166.1:364-2636 GCA_036802965.1 Zestosphaera sp. | reverse complement strand
CTCCTAAGGGTCGCGACCGCAACTTTATCCATACTCCATTTTTACGGCGGCGCGCTATTACTTTTAAACAGGAACGTGAGAAATGAGAAAATGAGAAAATCTATTAAAATGCTCGTTCTAGTGATGGCGTTGATGTTCTTATTGCTTATCGCGTTGAGTGAGATAGCGGTGTTGCTTAGTTAGTACTCCGCTACGGTTTCAAAACCTCGTATTTATTAACCCTAACTGACAGATTAGTAGGCGATAAACTTATGGAGGCGAGTAAAACTCCATTCGTGACAGGAGTGGCGATACTTTTAGCGGGTGTATTAATAGTGGTCTCCGGGGCTTTCCTAGCTTTCGAGGCTTACCTTAATTACAGGCCTCTCTTGCCTGCTGGAGGGGATTTGCAGACATCTATCACTAACACGGTTTACGAATTACTGAATCTAGTTATTAAGTTAGGCTTTCTCGGGGCAATGATATGGGCCGGCTCAATACTGTTAGGGAAGGGTGTTGACCTCTTCAAAGCTCTCTACATTAAGGAAAAGAAACCTAAGGAGTCTGAGGAGACTAAGAAGTGAACACCCTCCTCAAGCTAGGGGTAGGTCTATTAGCTTTCCTAATCTTAAGTGGTTTAGTAGCCCCGGCGATAGTATTTGTTTACGAGTTAACTAGTAAGCCCGACTTAATGGATTTAAAGGCTTCGCACGAGCAACTTAATGAAACACATGTTAAAGTGATATTCAGCATCACGTATAGGGGGTCTGTACCCCTAAACGATGTCAGGCTTGAGGTACTTAATAGCACGCTATACTTCGGTGATCTATCTGAAAACACTACGTTAACGAAGCACGTAATACTCAACGTTAGCTCGGTTCCTGAATACCCGGAAGTCTTAATAAGCTTAAAGATTGCCGGAATTTACCGTCTTGAATTGAGGGTCAGAGGTGCTGGATAGTGGGTGAGGGAAGCAGGGTTAAGAAAGTGGTGAGTTCCATAGTAGTCGGGGTTCTCACGGGATTGTTTTATTACTTCGTTTACGTCATACTACTCCCAACTCTATTCTCTAAAATCTTCCCAGATGCTGAAGTCCTAGAAACACCTATACTCTGGTTACTTGCTTTAGCTCTCTTCACCGGCATAGGCTTAGCGAATTCGTTACTTAGGGAACACCCGATTTCATTACCGCTCCGACTCCTATCTAAGGTTTTAGGAGCGCTCATAGTACTCACCTTACTGAATTTCGGCGTGGTTAGTGGTGAGGTGTTTATGGAGGGTACCGTGATCGAGTACAGCATGGATATCTCGCTACCGCTTTACGTTATAATACTCTTCAGCATGCTGATGTTTCCCTGACACGTCCTCAAGCCACTCTTTGAAGGCTGTTTTTGACTGAAACAATAAAAACCTTTATATGTTTTTCTATCGAGTGGTGCTAGATACTTGATTAGCGAGCTACCTACTATAGAAGAAATATATTCAGGAGCGCAGAGAAGCAAGTTCTTCAACGACCCCTACGTTAAGAGATTATGGGAGCTTTCAGGAGATAGCTCGTTATTCAGTAAGTCATCGGAGTATCTGAAGAGTCTTAGAAGGAGTCTGTTAAGGGATTCTCTTAAGTTTTTCGTTAAGCACAGCGGTTTTTACGCTGACTTACTAGAAAGGCTTGAGATAGATCCTGACGCAGCAGATTTAACGGATTTAATTAAGTTAGCAGTGCCTTCAGACATGTTGAGAGGTGATGAATACAGGAAATTCCTCATAGAGGACTTTGATGAGGAAGGCTTTGTTTTCTCGTCAAGCGGGACTACGAGTAGCAGTCCAGTCAGGGTTTATAGGAGTTTCTTAGAGTTAGCTATGATGACTAGAGCTAACACTTTGTTATTTGAGTACGTTTACGGTAACGTGTTGAGGGAGGGTGCTGGATTAGCTCTCTTTCTGGCCGCGCGGGAGTTACGAAATAAGCTCAACTTCGTCGCGTTCGTTGATTTAGCTCTTCAAGGCAAGAAGATAAAGCTGTTGTACGGGATGGACTTAGTAAAAGAGGTTAGTGAGGGGTCTCAATGGCAGAGGCTCGTGCCTAATAAGAAGTCTATAATGGAATTCCTTAAAAGTAGGGAGGAACCAAAACTACTTTTCACAGCTCCTGCTGGCGTGCACTTACTGACGAAGCAATTCGAGGGTATGAGTTTACTGAAGAGACTTGTTAGCAAGTTTTTAATTGGTGTGCCGCCAGTAGATCTCGGAACAGGCGGGGTAATAGTCACGGGAGGCGGTACTAAGGGATTCA
>DAIRVF010000166.1:0-354 GCA_036802965.1 Zestosphaera sp. | reverse complement strand
ATACGATATAATAGTCGAGAACGCCAGAAAATTCTTTAAGTCCAGGGATTTTGACGGTAGGGAAGCGCCCACGCCCTTCATGGATGTTTTAGGGATGACCGAGACCCTCACGGCGCTCATAGACAAGTATGGTCTTATGCATAAGATTCCTCACCCCCTGCAGGAGGTTTTCTTGCTTGATCCTAAGACTTATAAGCTTGTTGAAGAGCCTGGTAAGGAAGGTATTCTAGGTATTTATGACCCGCTAGCAATATCATGGCTTGAGGTATTCCTCCCCGGAGATATCATGAAGTTTATCGAGTCGAGCAGGTATTACGGTAGAGAGTATATCTATGTTAGGAGATTAACTAAGGA
>DAIRVF010000165.1:0-2667 GCA_036802965.1 Zestosphaera sp. | reverse complement strand
GTGTGGGCTCGCCTAGGCCCCGGTCAATGTATTCGGGCCAGGGTTCACGCTGTGTATTGTGAATTCTGGTAGCGAGCTACGTGTATTCCTCAAGTTCACGGTTAGCCCTGAGACCCTGTCGAGGTTCTACGGCGTCAAGAGATCTGGCTATGAGGAGTTGTTCAAGGTATTTAGTAGTGAGATATGGGTTGGGGAGGCCAGGCTTAGGCGCGAGTCTGACTTATACTACACCGACATAGTAATATCCGACCTGCCAGGCCTAGCGAACTCACTAGAGGGGAAGGGCAGCGTCTGCGTCTCGGTCTCGCGTGACCTCGGGTTGAAAATAGTCTTCGCGTCAAAGGCCTCCTCCCTGCTAAGCAAGGCCAGCAAGCACCACAATGAATCATTCAGGCTATAGGGAAGGGAGCTACAGAGGCGCATGAATAAGGTGCTACTAGGCAGGATCCCAGTGCTCGCGCCAAGCAAGAACGAGTTGAAGGTAATCGAGAAGCTCGTGGAGGCCTCCTGTAATGCCCCGCTAAAATGAGAGAGGCACAGGATGAAGGGTGTGGACGAACTTGCGAAGCTACTCAGGCCGCCTTCTACTAGCTTCTGGTGGAGGCTCATCGGGTAGGGTTCAACATCGAGCTTATAACTTCTACTGGGAACGACTCCCATGAGCCACCCGTATGTTTCAGACGGTATCTTCATTAAGTAGTAGAGGTGCTGGATGTAGCACCTAAACACGTTTCTCAGCCACTTGTTTAGATGGTTCATCACGTACTCCACTAGCTCCTCACTAAGCGTCTTGTCCTCTAGGTGTTTCTTGAACAAGTCTTTATAGTACTCTATAGTCTCAGTACTTACAGTTCTACGTCTTTTCTTTCTCTCTTTGATGAATTCTTCAAACCCAGGCTCCCACTTGAATACAATACGAGCCATGCTTAACCCAAGCATTTTCCTTAAGTCTTCCCTGAACTCCTGGACCACGAATCTCAGTATGGCGTTCTTCAGGTATTCGTCGTCTCTGGCTACAGCTAGTATCTCTAGTGCCAGGCTGTAGTCTATTGTTCCATCGTCTCTCAGTATGCTCAGTGCTCTGAACCTGTCTGTATCTAGCGTCCTCCAGCTTAGAGATGTCTGCTTGCTCCCACCACTCTGCATATCCTGACAAGAATATCAGTCTTGATGTTTCAGCCTGCTTCATAGACCTGAAGCATAGAGAGAACCTAATAGAGCTTACTTGGGGAACCACGGAAGATCTTCGTGGAAGCGGGCCCGCCGGGATTTGAACCCGGGACCTCCGGCTCCGAAGGCCGGTGCCCTATCCTGGCTAGGCCACGGGCCCGTGTCTTAAGTGTTTCTTTGTTTTTATGTGTTTTCCAACTCAATTAGTTTATATTGAATTATTTTGGTGAGAAGTTATTTAGTGTTACCCCGTACTAGATTTTAGGGTTGGGTATGCCTAGGAATAGTGAGAGGCGTAACTCTGCTGGAGGTCCTCCTAGGGGTGGTTCTAAGAAACTCACTGATTTTGTTAAGAGTGTCCCTAGGGAGAGTCGGGAGGTCTCCGTAGCTTCAGATAAGCTTAGCTCTTCAGGTAGTGGGATTTCAGGTTCTGCCGAACCCCCTGCTAGGAAGCCTGATTCCGTCGCGGTGGTCGGGGGTGTTGAATTTGATGTTTTCTTGGGTTCTATGAGGTCTTCTACGTACGCGGAGACCCTCAATAACGTCGAGTTTGTTGATGAGGTCCCTGAATCATACTTGCTCGGCTCGTACTATAGTGGGGAGCTTAAGAAAGCTTACTTGAAGTTTTACGACGACTCTAGCAACAAGACTTACGTGTGGGTTGATAAGACAGGGCATATGCCCTACTTCCTAACCAACACTTCGCCAAACGAGTTGGATCAGAAGATAGTTAAGGATAAGTCTTTCGAGAAGGTTGAGATAGTTGAGAAGTACGACCTGCTGAGAGGTAGGGAGGTATCGCTAACTAAGATAGTCGTTAAAGATCCTCTCGCAGTCCCTCGGATGCGTGGTTTAGTGACGAATGCGTGGGAAGCTAACATAAAATACCATGACTGCTACGTATTCGATAATAAACTCCTGCCAGGCATGAAGTACAGGATAAACGGCAGGGGAATCACCTTAATACAGCCTAAGCTGGGGGAGGACGTGCTGAGCCTCTACAAGAAGGTCGTTGAGGATGAGGAAGAACTCCTAGAACTAGCTCTTAGGATGGCACCCCTATTCGAGGAGAAGCCCCCCAAGATGAAGAGGTTAGCCATAGACATAGAGGTCTATACCCCGACCAGGCTCAGAATACCTGACCCGTCAGACGCGAACTACCCAATCATAAGCGTAGCTCTAGCAAGCACTGATGGTTTGAGGAAGATCTTAATAACGTTCAGGGAGGGGATGAGTGTTGAGAACGTCGAGAAATTAAGTAGTCTTAACGCTGAGGTCGAGGTATTTGATAGTGAGAGAGCCTTAATCCTAGAATTATTTAGGATAATGAATAACTACCCTCTAATCATAACTTTTAATGGGGACGGGTTCGACCTACCATACATATATAACAGAGCTTTAGTTCTGGGCATAGACCCTGCCTACATACCTATAGAAGAGGTGAGAGACTTCGTTAGCGTTAGACACGGCTTCCACATAGACCTCTACAAATTCTTC
>DAIRVF010000164.1:0-2711 GCA_036802965.1 Zestosphaera sp. | reverse complement strand
ACATAGAATGGCTTACTGACCAAATAGAGGAGAGGGCGTGGAAAATAATAGATGAAATCGATAGGTTGGGAGGCATGATTAAAGCTATTGAGTTAGGTTACCCGCAGAGAGAGATAGCTAGAGCAGCGTATGAGTGGCAGTTAAGGGTTGAGAGGGGTGAGGTACCGATAATAGGTGTTAACACACTCGTAGAGGAGGAAACCCCAAGCATAAAAATTCTCAAGGTAGATCCTAAAGTCAGGGAGAGGGTTGTACTCAGGCTGGAGCAACTTAGGAAGGAAAGAGACTCTATGAAGGTTAGGGATACGTTAAACGAGCTCAGGAAAGCCGCCGAGAAGGAAGACGTGAACATATTTCCGTACATCTATGAGGCAGTGAAGCATAAAGCGACGCTAGGCGAGATCTCCAAGACCTTGAGAGAAGTGTGGGGAGAGTGGAGAGCTCCGGAAGTATACTGAAGGAACTCATAAACCGTCAAGATAACGTGACGGATTTTTCAGATCTTAAGTACTTCACCGGGTTAGACGTAGTAAGTTTTAAAGGACACCCCAACGTCAGAGCAACACATAAGACCACACTCGAAATAACTAAAGAAAACTACTTGACGCCTAGAGGAGATTGTATAATAGGGGTTAGCGCTGATAAAGGGTTGGCAGACTTAAACCAAGAATTAAAACAGATCATAAGGAGTAGGAATTCCGTAATCTTCATATTACTTGTTGATGAGTCAGGAGAGTACGACTTGATTGTAGGTAGGGGTGATCCGAGACTTGAGTTAAGTGATGACCGAAGAATAATAATCAGGAAATCCGCACACGTAAGTCGAAATACCCTAGCTATAAACTCAACTAAGTCCGCCGCAGACATAAAAAGAAGCTTAATCGAAAACTTAAGAAGAGGAGTTAACGCGAGGGCGTACATAGTAGGGCTCGTAGTGCCCGCGAGTTTGTAGAACGTCTCCACGGTCGGGAACCTCTCGAACGGGGCTGCGTAGCGATTGCGTAGGAGCGAGCCCGTAACTAGCGTATCTCTTCCCCGCAATGATGATGTTACCTTCCGGTGTTGGGGCGGTGATGTCAGGTCGTGAAAGCTTATTTATTTAGTTTTCCAAAAATTTAACAGCGAGTAGGTGAGTAAATGTAATGCCTGAGTTTAAGGTGGTGGTTTCGGATCCGGAAGCTGTGAACCCAAAGCCTTTGTTAGTTAAGGTAGTGGGTTCTAGTGATTTAAGCTATGGTGAGGAACATAAGAATAATAGGGTTCTGACTATATGCAAGATTAACCCAGAGACCAAGAAAGCCGTTAGTTCCCCTCTAGGTATTGCCACGCTCAGGATATGGAAAAACAAGACTAATAAGGAGAAAGTCAACCTGACCGTTAAGCTAGTTGATGACCCCTCAGTCCCGCCAGACACTGTCGTTGTCCCTTCAGCTTTTCTTTCAGAAAAGGTAGGCTCGGAGGAGGTTTTAGGCGAGATCTTCAGGGCTGCCTCATTCCAGATTGCTGTGACAGGGGATAAGGCTAACGCGCTCATAGGTAAGAAGATAGGTGATACCGTTCCCGCCTCAGTCGTAGGATTGCCGGCTGAGTGGAAGCTTCTAATAACTGGCGGTTCAGATAGCTCTGGTTTCCCGATGATTCCCTCACTACAAGGGGGAATTAAGAAAGCTTTGCTGCTCTCAGAACCGCCAGGTTTTCACCCGCGAGACGAGGGCGAGAGAAGAAGGAAATACGTTAGAGGAAATACCGTGACCGACGAGATAGTGCAGATAAACACTAAGCTAATCCGCTAATACTGCTTCGACCAAGACCATAGATTCTTTGGATGCCCGGCAGTTAACCCTATCCATAACCCTCACAATCTTGATTGGCACGTTATCCTTAAGGTACTCTATGTTACAGTAAGGACGATAAGGGCATTTAATTTCATTGCATTCTATAGGCTTACGAGCAAACTTAAGACCTTCTAACGCTAACCTCTTAGGCACTACCAGCATTATCGGTCTTTCCTCGACTTCCACAGTTGTTACATACCCGTAGAGTTTGCAAGGGTTCTTAATGTTAGTGACCTTAACTACCTCGTACAAGTGGTTAAGCTTCAGTTTATCTAGACACACGGGCCTCAACCTACACTTCAAACACTCCTCTGAAGGCTGTCCCTGAATAAACCTAAACCCTTCCCTAGCAACCAAGTGATTAATTAACGTTATTACAGGCATCTTGACCTCCAGCACCTAAATATAAGGGTAACGCGCCTTATAATCTTGCATAGTTCTTCAACGGACGGGTTTGAACTAAATACTACTTGAGCATTCACCATTTGATGAGATCCTGCTCTTTAGGGGTAGGGATCGTTAGCGAGCCAGAAGTTTTTCTTGAACCCGTACTCACCGAGTAAGGGGACGAAAACACAGGGTACTGAGTCTTCAACGTGTAATGAATTCCCTTTTTTCTCAATTATTTTGAGGATTTGCATGTACGCGTCACCAACAGGTATCACCATCCGACCGCCGTCTTTGAGTTGAGTTATGAGTGGTTCAGGTATTTTAGGCGCTGCCGCCGTAACTATTATTCTGTCGTATGGTGCGGCGTCTTGGTACCCCTTACTCCCATCACCGACAATTACCGTCACGTAACTTGAGTAGCCTGTTCTCCTAAGGTTTTCTTCCGCGAACCTAGCTAGCTCCGGTATTATCTCGATAGTCCATACA
>DAIRVF010000163.1:0-2780 GCA_036802965.1 Zestosphaera sp. | reverse complement strand
CATTCACGGAAATCCCCCTGCATGATAGGAAAGGGTATGTTATCGCGTACTATAACAACAATAACGAAACACGCTTCGTCGCTCTACCTAAGAGTTGCTTGAGAGAGAAGACCACAGCTCTACTAGTTGACGTAATACTTGAGGAGCAGGAGAAACTGAGGAACGTTGTAGACGTGCTGAGCAAGAATAAAATCCACGTTTATGGGGTTGTAGCGGTTGATTCTCTCGACGAAGTAGTGGGTTTAGCTAGGGGTATGGGACTCAAGGTAATGACCTTAAGACGCTGGCACTATTAAGGTTTCCTCCGTTTTCTGCGATCTGTCAGCGTACGCTAACCTGTATTTCCTCGGCTTTAAGTAAGCTATTATGAGTTCTATCCCTCTCAAGGGATCGCTCTGCTCGCCGCACGTGTACACGTCAACGGTGGCGTAACGATACTCAACCCACGTGTGGACAGCTATGTGCGATTCCTCAACCAACGCTATAACCGAGACCCCGCCCTTCCTACCACCGAAACTCCAAGACTTAACCTCCACCAACTTCATGTTAGATTCTTTAGCGGCTCTCACAACAACGTTCCTGAGTTCCTCCTCGTTCGCAGCGGCATTCACGTCTATGTCGTAGAGGTTAGCGTAGTAGTGCTTCCCAATCACGAAGTCTTCGCTACTATCCACCTGAATCACCTCCTCACACCCTCGAATAGCCATGAGAGGTCGCTCTTACGCGACCTCTTAACACCCCCGTCCACCAGAGCGTGTGTTATTATGGGTAACGCTATAGTTGCGTCCACGTACACCACCCTCTTCTTAGCTTTTGGCGAGACCTTACCCCAACTAACAGCCTCCTCAAGGGTAGCACCGCTTAAGCCACCCCATTGAGGCGCGTCCGTAGTGAACTGCACTACATACTCTAAAGGCTTGTAGTAGTCGTGTTGACCCTCCTCCTCAGCTATTAATGTTTGAGCTACCGTCACCAAGTTAACGTAGTCTTTGGGGACGCCTCCCCCGACATATATCGCTGCAAGCTTGCTTGAGCGCCTACCAATCTCCACTATCTGGTAGAAATCCCTCACCATATCTAAGACTATTTTATGCCCTCTGCGGTACGGCAACAGGGTCGCCATGCCGTAACCACTATCAACTAGTGCTGGGGAAAAGACAGGCACGCCTGACCTGTAAGCCGCCGTCACTATCGAGTCTATACCACGCTTATCGAGGAATTCCCCGAACAGATATAGGAACTCCGCCGTAGAATAGATAGATCCGTTAGGTAGGCTCTCAACGAATTCTCTGATGAGTCTCTCCATCTTCCTGTACTCAAGCTCGCTAGCTACCGTGTCATAGAACCTGTCAAGCTTATACTTAAGTAGCTCGTTATCATCAACGCAGGGATGTGTCTTCAAGTACTTGAATCCCATAGCCTCGAAAATATCCTCGCTTATTATAGCGCCCGTGGATACCACTACGTCCACATACCTATTCTCAACCAACCACTTAATAACCTTCCACATACCTGCAGTACTCATAGAACCTGCTAAACCCAAGAATATCGTGACCTCATCGTCGTTGAACATGTCAATGAGTGCTTGATAAGCTTCTCCTAAAGCCCTACCCTGAAAAGCCGTGTCACCCATCCTTAACAAGAGGTCGTGAAGCCCTCTACGGCTTACATCAAGACTCCTTACTTCTCCCATCGTAAACGGGTATTCCTCCATCTTATTCCTGCCAAGGATAACGAACTCAAAGATCTATTAAGCTTTAGTAAACCCACATAAGACAACAAAACCTTCAGCCACCATCTTAACTGTATTTACTCATGAGCTCACAAAAACTCTTGAGATGACCAAAAAATATTAAAACCTAGAAAGTAAAATAATTACTCTCCTCTTGCGAGAGTGACCGAACAAATCGTTCCCGTTGTTCACGTAAGAAGTCTTACCTCATTGTAAGTAATTCAGCGTTCTTAACCAGGAATTCCTCGAAGTCATTAACGAACTTATCTATTTCGTCCGGTGTGTGGGCTATCGAGAGGAATAAGTGAGGTTTTGCTGGCGATAGGTAGAGGGTGTTCCTCCCTATCATGTGTTTAAATAAGAGCTCGCACGCTCTCAGATTCTTGGTTTTCTCACTAGATAACGGGTCTTTAGGTGCTTCCTTAGTGAAGTGTATCCCTATCATTGACCCGAAACCTGTTATGTGGCACTGCGCGCCAGCCCTCTCCACAGAGTCTTTCAAGCCCTTAATCAACCTGTTCCCTAACGCGTAGAGTTTCTCGTAAAAAGACTCCCCCTTACTGAGGAGTTCGGAGATTAGTGTGTAACCAGCTCTCATGGTTAAGGGATTGCCAACGAACGTGCCGCCATGGAACGCTCTTTCCCAAAATCTCGGCCTAGCTACCTGATTCATGAGTTCTAGATACTCTGAAGAACCCACTATAGCTCCTGCACCAGCGAAGTATTGACCCCCGACAGCTTTCCCAGCCGTTATTATGTCCGGCCTCACGCCATAGTAGTTTCGAGCACCCTTATAGAACCTGAAGCCCGTTATGACCTCATCGAATATTAGGAGAAAGCCTCTCTCGTCAGCTAATTCCCTAAGTCCTTTAAGGAAATCTCTCTGAGCCGGAATACACCCAGCCACACCAACCACTGGCTCAACCACGACAGCCGCTAAATCCTCGTTCTTCACCACCTCTCTCACACCGTCTAAGTCATTGTATGGTAACAGGACTGTGTGATCTGCTTTCACGTACTGCATATCGAGTGATGAGGGGTACTCATA
>DAIRVF010000162.1:0-2794 GCA_036802965.1 Zestosphaera sp. | reverse complement strand
AAGTTCTTAAGGGAGTATGGGAGGAAGTCCATGTACGTATATGAGTATGACCTCCCAACATGGGAGGAAGACCCGTCTCAAGTGATAGCTCAGCTGAGGACTTACCTAGCTATGGACTACGACTACTTCGCTGATCATAAGAGGGTTGCGGACGATCAAAAAGTTGCTATAGATGAGTTAATGAGCCTCATACCTGATGAGAAGAAGGAGGAGGTACGCAAGAGCATGGAGGCAGCCATCAAGATGGCGCCGCTAACACCGGATCACCACTTCTACATAGACCAACAAACAAATGCTGCCGCTAAGTATGTCTTGAAGGCTATCGGGAGGAAATTCAAGGAGATGGGTCTCCTAGATGACGAGTTAGACACACTGTACCTAACCTACGACGAGTTACGCACACTGTACGCAGACCCTTCAGCTATTAACGCTAAGGAGTTAGTGCAGAAAAGAAAGAAGGAGAGGGAAGCTGCTAGGGAGTTGGTAACGCCGCCATACATTGGCACGATAACTGAGTGGTCGATTAAGGAAGAACCTTACAAGCAAGGCTTGTGGGGATGGAGTTTTGAGAAACTGAAGACTGAGTGGGAGAACTACCTATACGGTAAGTCACGTAAGGCTAAAGTAATTAAGGGACTCGCTGTCGGCGTTCCTAAAGTCGTGGAGGGGGTGGTTAAGGTAGTTGAAGGTCCTAAAGACTTCGCTAAGGTTCAGAAGGGAGATATAGTAGCGTGTGATATAACTAGTCCGGCATGGATCGCGCTGTTCCCGAAGATGTCGGGGCTGATATGCGATAGCGGCGGGCCCACATCGCACCCAGCTATAGTGTCTAGGGAGTTCGGGTTGCCATGTATTGTGGGGTGTAGGGTAGCGACTAAGGTCTTGAGAGACGGTATGAGGGTCAGGCTAGACGGCATTAACGGAACCGCAATAATACTTGAGTAAGGCCATTAAATTTTGTTTCCTAACTTATAATTTTTAAACATAACGTCTTTTTAACCTCAATATACCATATCTAGTTGGTGCAGGTTTTTGGACGCAGAGGAGTATATAGTGGAAGTGGAGTTCCCTGTGAGCGTGCTTTTCGGAGTTGACTCAAGTAGGTACGTGGCTAAGATACGCATAAGCGATTCCTCAACCAAATTGAGAGACGTTCTCAAGAAGTTAAATAATGACGTCATTAAATCTGGAAGACTTGAGAGTTACTTAGAGGGTGGTTCAGGTTTTTACGTGTTCGTCAACGATAACTTAGTTAAAGACGTGGATGAAGCCGTGAAAAAGTTAATTAAGCCGGGTACTACAAATATCAAAATAAAGATCTTACCTATTTTTGAAGGTGGTTAGTTATGGGGGTTGAAGTACCTGGTTATGGAGGGTCTATCCTCTACGTAGACCTTAGCACGAAAAACTCGAAGAAAGTCCCGCTCGACTCAGAGCTAATCAGGAAGTTCATAGGTGGGAGGGGGTTCGGGTCTAAGCTATTGTACGATTTGGTAGATCCTGACGCATCGCCGCTAGCCCCCCACCAGCCACTCATATTCGTTACCGGACCGTTAGCTGATTTAGCTCCAAGCGCTTCCAGACTTAACGTGATGGCTAAGTCTCCTATGACAGGAATACACGGAGATTCTAACGTTGGGGGTCTCTTTGCCGTGGAGATGAAGAGAGCGGGCTACGACGCCATCGTGTTCAGAGGAGCTAGTGATAAGCCTACGTATGTGTGGATACATGACGACTCAGTTGAGTTCAGGGACGCAACGCACTTATGGGGTAGAACAGTAACTGAAACCACTGATGAGTTGATAAGAGAGGTCGGTGATCGGGACGCGCGCGTAGCGTGCATAGGTCCTGCCGGGGAGAGGCTTGTCGTTAACGCCGCTATAATGGTGGATTACGATAGGGCCGCAGCTAAATGCGGTGTGGCGGCAGTCATGGGTAGTAAGAATTTGAAGGCAGTGGTAGTGAGGGGGACTAGGGAAGTGAGGATTCATGACTTGAAGGCCTTTAGAGAGGCTTGGGAAGACGCGTTACAAGCATTTAAAGCAGATCCTGGCACACTACTAGGATTCACTAAGGGTTCTCACTTCCTTCACAGAGTGCATAACGACATAGGAGCTCTGATATTAAGGAACGGTAGATTCGGTCAGTTACCTGATGATGTTTTAGAGAAGTTTGATCGCGTGACTGACGAGTATTGCGTTAAATCAACTTCTGGTTGTGGTTATTGCGTGGTTTCGTGCGAGAAGAATTTCGTGGTTGATGTACCTGGGTATGGACGTAGGAGAGTGAAGGTTGATTATTACGGTTTAGCACCTCTCTCATACAGGATGGATGTTTACGACCCTAAGATAGGGCTAGAATTCTCCTATCTAACTACTGAGCTAGGTTTGGATCACACGTTCGGTCAATTAATAGCACTCGCTATGGAACTCTACGAACGCGGAATAATAACTAAGGATGATGTTGAGGGGCTTGATCTGAGTTGGGGGAATGTTGAAGCAATAAGAACGATCATCGTGAAGACTGCTTACAGGGATGGTAAGATAGGCGAGCTTTTCGCTGGCGGGTTGAAAGGCATCGTAGATAAATATCCTGAGGCAGCTAAGTACGCTATCCACGTTAAATGGATGGATAACATACCTCAAGATCCTAGAGGAAATCCCTTCTACAACTTCAGGTACGCAGTGTCTACTAGAGGCGGGACGCATCTATGGGCTTCTGGACTGAGTAGGATAGCTCATGAGTTAGCACCTCCTAACGCTCCACTAGAACAACAAATGAGTGTATTCTTGAT
>DAIRVF010000161.1:0-2800 GCA_036802965.1 Zestosphaera sp. | reverse complement strand
ACTCTTAGTCTTAGCGTTCGATGTGTTAGGGGAGGCTCCTAGGTCTAAGAAGCTGGATCCCGAGGAAATAGCTGTGATGCCTGTTGCGACACCTTTGTTGGTAGGTCCTGGAACTATGACGACTATAATCCTCTTAGTTACGGAAAATAACACTATGGAGAGCTACGTAGCCGTACTCGCTGCCCCCTTACTAGCTGTGATAACAGCAGCGTTAATGCTTAAGTACTCATCATATATAGTAAGCAGGTTAAGTAAGTCTTTCGTGAGAGGACTCGGTAGATTCATGTCGATAATAATAGCTGCCATGGCTTTCGAGATGATTAAGAACGGTATAATGGAGTGGTTATCTGCGTTAAGCTGACGATCACAGCCCACATAACGTGGGAATGCTTAGGGAACTGAGCTAGCTTTTCACACCTTCAATGTCTTGAGTTATGGTTTGCTTTAAATAGCTAGTCTCATGACTACTAAGCTGACTATGAACATCAAGACCCACTCTATAGGGGATCTCTTAAGTATTTTGAAGCCGTCTAGTGGTGGTAGGGGTAGGAGGTTGAAGAAAGCTATCCAGGAATTAATCCTCATGACGTAGTACAGCATGTCTGTGAGTATAGGTGTTGGCGGGATGGCTAGGAGGATTACCCACGTAGCAATCCCCACCGCTATGTTGGTTAAAGGTCCTGATTCAGCTACCCTCAACTCAGCAATAGGGTTTACGTGACCCCAATAACCGTAAATTACCACAGCTCCTGGAGCAGCGAACAAAATAGGTAGCTTGACGACTGCGTTAATTAAGGCTATAGCTAGAGTTACGAGTAGACCCAGATACCAAGCCCTATACCTAGCCTCAAGGTCATAAGCCTTAGCTACCTGCCTATGAGCTAGTTCGTGGAGTATAAACGCCGAACCAACACCTACTGAAGAATACGCGATGCTTAGGGGGAGTCTCTCGAGACTTGAACTCATGAATATAGCGAAAGAAAAACTTAAAACAACCCATGAAATAAGCAGGTCTAGAACCTCGCTCCTCACCCTCAGATACAACCACCTATTGCGATATACCATCACGCGATCACTACAAGAGATAGGGTAATTCTAGTTATAAGCGTTAACGAAGTAACGTATGTGGGGGATTAATTAAGGAGATGGATGGGGAGAGAAAGTACGGGTTGCTGACAGAGAAGCAGTACAAGGTACTTAAGCTGAGGATAGAGGGGAGAACACAGAGGGAGATAGCGGAGATCATGAAGACTTCCAGAGAGAACGTGTCAGTAATAGAGAGGAGTGCTCTGAGGAAAATAAGGTTAGCTGAAGAAACTCTGAGAGTATATAAAGACTTGATGAAAGCGGGTGAGGTAGTGATAGAGCCGGGAACACACCTAGTCACGATACCTCAGAAACTAGTTCAGTTAGCTGATGAGAGAGGAGTTAAGCTAAGAGGAAACTTCACCACGATATATGACCACATAAGAATAAACGCTTCAGGAAGTATTGAAGGAACTAGAGTAGTTAAGCCGATAAAGATAATTATCTTTAAAGACGGCACGTACGAAGTAACGAAGACTTAACACGGAATCAATCCCTTAATTAGCCGGGGAGATTCTTAATGAATTTCCTTAAGCGAGCTCCCTAGGTATTAAGTCCACGTAATTCTCCTTGAAGACGGCCTCGAACTTCACCCCGTAAATCTTCTCGGGCGTGCTAGATCTCAGGAAGCTCGCTACATCACCTGTGAAGACCACCTCTCCCTTCTTGAGGGCTATTACTTTGTCCACATAGCTTAGGAGGGGGTTCAGCTGATTAGATGCTACCAGGATTATCTTCCCTTCCTTACTTAAGACTCTCAAGTGTTTTAGTAGTATTAGCTGGAACCTCATGTCTATATGTGAGAGGGGCTCGTCAAGAGCCACGATCCTCGAGTTTTTCGAGAGTCCCTTAGCTAGTAGGGCCCTGCTTAATTCACCGCTACTCACCCTACTTAACCTCCTCTTAAGTAAGGCACCTAACTCAAATAGCTCGATGTACTCCTTAAGCAATTCCTTACTGATTAACGGGTCACTAAGTATTAAGTCCCCCACACTCATGTCAGGCATTACATCTACTAGAGGCGGTACGTAGGTGATTAGCTTGGCTCTCTCCTCAGCGCTGAGGATTCTTAAGTCCTTGTTCGTTATCCTTAGGGAGCCCGCGTAACTAACTAAGCCTGAGATAGCTTTAAGTAATGTTGTCTTGCCAGCACCGTTAGGACCTACCACAGCCACAACCCCCTCAGCAATAGAGAAACTAGCTTCCTTAATGACTTGAGTGTTATCGTAGGAAACGCTTAGCTTGACGACCTCAAGAACCATACTTCCTCAACTCCACTATAGCTAGAGCTAACACGGGCGCGCCGATCATTGACGCGATGACGTTAACAGGTATCTCAACACCGGGCACCAACACCTTACTAAGGAGGTCTGACGCGGTGAGTAAGGTTGAGCCTAAGATAACGGACGTGGGTAGGGCGAAAACAAGTTCGCTAGACTTGAGAATCCTCCTAGTTATGTGTGGTGCGGCTAAGCCGACGAAGCCTATCACCCCGAACCAAGCGACCGTGAATGAGGTTACTAAGGAAGCTAGTAAGGTAGAGTATCTCCTCAACCTCGCCGGGTCCCACCCCAGCTGCTTAACGAAGTCATCGCTTACTTGGAGGTTGTTGAGCGGGTGTCTCACGTAAAACACGTAGGACGTCGTTAAGAGCAACGCGGAAGTCATTAAGATTAAGGCGTCAGTGGAAGGACTTACGAACGACCCCATGCTC
>DAIRVF010000160.1:0-2815 GCA_036802965.1 Zestosphaera sp. | reverse complement strand
TATCTATGTATAGTGCCTTCCCGCCCAGCCCTCCCCTATCCTCAGGTAGCTGAACGTTTACTGCTAGCTGGTGGCATATGTTGGTTTTGCCGGTCCCGTACTCACCGAAGAACTCTGTGATGGACTTAGTCTCAATACCCCCACCCAATAATGCGTCTAAACTCCTTGAGCCCGTAGTTATCCTACCAATCTTAGCTCTCTCCACCCTCAACTCAAGCGCTGTCTTAAACTTAAGACCTAGCAAATCCCTCGCTTTAATAACTATTCTCTGAGCCGTCGGTAAAGGTATGCCTACTATGCTGGCGAGCTCCGCCGAATTAGCGGCAGCTATAGACTCAAGAGTCTTATACCCGGCCTCCACTAGCTTAGAGAGGACTGTCGGCGTGAGCTCTAGGTCCTCTATCGAAGCTAACTTCCTACCCTGAGACTTGGGCTCGCCCAACACCACCCACCATTTTTTACGTTATTAACTACCTATTAAATTCGATTTACTGTGGAGACGCGTGGATCTAAAACCGCTTCACGCTAGCACTTAAATTAATGCATGAGAGGAATACTTAGGTGAGTGTTTGAGGGCGTTGTTAATCCACGCGGAATCTTTCAAAGCTAAGACGACAGAGAAAGCTCTTAAGGAAGCTGAGGAAATATCTGGGGAATACTCGATCGAGCTCGAGAACGCTCTAGTAGTTTTCACTACAGTCGAGGAAGGTGATTCAAGAAACTTAAGTGGGTTAGCGCTAAATTTCGTGAGAGATCTTAAAGACTTAGTAGCTACGCTGAAGCCCTCTGCAGTAGTCCTATACCCCTACGCCCACCTATCGAAGAATCTCGCTAGACCTCATGAAGCTCTAGAGGTGCTTAAGTTTCTTGAGAATGCTTTACGGGAAGAGATTGTGGAGATCTCCGTTTACAGGACTCCCTTCGGGTGGTATAAGCAGTTCTCCATTAACTGCTACGGACACCCTCTCTCAGAACTCTCCAGAGAGTATAGGTTTGAGGAGGGGGTTAAGGTCACGGCATTCAACAAATGTTTCGTAATCGGCAGGGTTTCCGGCACACGCGAACTAACCCCCGACTCCGAGTACGTGAAGAAGCTGAAGTGGGTTCTAAGTAGGCATAAGTGTTTAGATGTTTCCGTCACGAGGTGGGGACCTAGCGAGAGAGTTAAGGAATTGCTGAATAAGTTTAGGTTTAAGTTACTGGAAGACACTGGTTTAAGGCTCCGCAGGCTAGGACCCGCTATAATCATTGAGAACAAGTTGCTTGACTTGAGTGAGTCGATAATTAAAGAGATTGAGCGGGGACACGGACTACGCGGGGAGAGGGTGATATCCCAGGGCTACTCGAAAGACTCAGAAGGGAATGATGAGTTCCTGTGCTTCGAGGTTGCGGGAGGTATTAAGCACTGTGTTAGTAGTGAGGCTTTCTCAGACCACGTTAAGATCTTGATGGAGTCAGGAGTTCTTGAGGAGGGAGGTAATTACTACTTGTACGAGATCCTCAACGTATTGAAGGAGCCTAAACAAAGTGATTTCAGGAACTACTTGATGTGTTTAAGGAAACCTCAACTAACGATATTATCGAATAATGTAAAGGAGGTTCTCAAGCTACTCGCTGATCTCCTGAGCCACGTGTTCGAGAGGTTGGCGAAGATCGAGTTATTAGGGCATTCAGTGCTTGTTTTGAGAGTTAGCCAGAAAGTGTTTGAGGAAGGTATCCCGAGTTACTTGAGTGAAGCCCTTAATAAGTTCTACGACGAGTTCGTATTAGTTGTTGAGAAAGACGGTGCTCCCTGGGAGCTGTCGGCAGAGCTTTATTACGTGGACTCGACTGAGACGCCGACCTTACTCACTAAGACTTCCACGCGGGTCTTAACTCAGAACCCGCCGAGAGCAAGTAATGAAAACCTGATCGCTCTATCCTCTGAGTTGTTAGGGCCTCTTGAGGTTCTCGTGTACGCTCTAATAGATAGAGCTCATAAGATGGAGTTAGCCGGTAAAACCCCCTACATACCAGCCTTCCTAATGCCTACTCAAGTTAAGGTAATACCTGTAAGCAAGAACTTAATGGAGTATGCTGAACTCGTTGCAAGCAAGCTACGTGAGGCCGGGATCGGGGTGGACGTGGACCGAAGAGAGGTTAGTTTAGGTAGGAAGATACGTGACGCAGGAATTGAGTGGATAGAATACATAGTGGTGGTCGGTGACAGAGAAAAAGAGAGTGAGACGGTTAACGTGAGGATACGGAGTGCTGGATTACAGAAATCAATGAAAATCAATGAATTCCTAGACTTTCTCAAAAACACCTCAATGTCTTAAGCAGAGCTTAACACACAAATTTTATAGTTTTCAAAACGTAGAATCAATGGTGATGAATGTCGCCCGACTGATTAAATGATGTCATGAACCTCCACTGAACTCAGCCCAAACCCTGAAGCTACTCGGAATGTTCTAGGATTTCGTGATACGTGTTCTTACCGCATACCTTGCAGTAATGGTATAACTGGATAAACTCGCTTAAATCATAGCTTACGTTCAGGACCCACACATTACCACACTCCTTACACCTAACTCTCCAAGGACTCAAGACGTCACAACCCCGAAGACTTACTCACTTAGGGCATGACTTGCCTTCGAAGTCTTAATAACTTCATCATAAGCAGACTTATAAGCTTTTAGGATAGAGGAGTTAAATTAAGTCAACACGATAAAAAGAGATTCAGCCTCGCATATGTCTATATGTTTCATTGTCTCATTTCTTTTCTCCCACAACCAGCTCGGATCCATTACTACGGAGTTTCTCCGCTTCCATTACA
>DAIRVF010000159.1:0-2850 GCA_036802965.1 Zestosphaera sp. | reverse complement strand
GTGCAATACTATGTCATCAGGCAATACGGCTACCACTTCATTACTACAGCTCGTAATGCCTAAGTTCCAACCTTTAGTAGCTGAGTTAACGTCTAGGGTAATCACTTGGAGTTTAACTCCTTTATCTCCAAACTCCTCCGCAACCTTCAAGGCATTGATATCGCGAGGGTCTACTACTAGGATGACTTCGATTAGTTCTTTAGGGTAGTTAAGAGCTAGTATAGAATCTAGGACCTTAACTAGGGACTCGGCTCTGAAGTAAGTCCGTATAACTATACAGATATGTGGGCTATCGGAGGTTTTCATATTATCGCTCTTTAATATGTAGTTATTGTAGCCAATTATAGCTAACCTGCAGTAGTAACAACGAGTAACAACGCTAGCTTACTACGTAGAAGGACGTGTAGAAATAGCTCCTGTACACTACACTTGAGACGCGGAATATACTCTCTGCACCGCTTAGTCTCTTGTTCTTTATTGCGTAGACCACGTTACCCTGCTCTAAAGCTCTTGGGTCGTACCCTTGTAGTATTAGGTAGAGTTTTTCCCTGATCGTCTTGTATATGCCTCCCCTTATGGGGAGGTCGTAGTCGTAGTATACCCTAATCTGCGGGTCCAGCAACCGTGATACTAGGGATGCCTCTATGTACCTTGTACTCCGGAAGATCTGGGCAGCGGTCTCGAACTCCGGGTGCTCTAGGTGGGCGTGTGATGGGGAGCTAATGCCTGTATACGTGAATACCGCTAGTAAAACCATGGCTGCGAGCAACACGCTTAAACGCTTCCCTTTTAAAATTCTTGAGAGAGCGATCGTTGAGGCAATCAGAGCTAAGAAATACCCTACTGGAATGAGGTACTGACCACTCTCGGCAACCCTATAGGCTAGAAAGCTTGCCACCACGACTGTGGAGGCTAAGAAGGACGAGGCTTCACCAATGTTAAGAGGCTTCATTATACTTCTCCCCATTAATACTTTGGTCATGTAGTTAAGTAGGAGTGCCGCTGATAACGCTACTGGAAAGGCCCAAGCATATGAATACACTAAATAACCTCCCGATTCATATAGCGAGACGTAGGTCCACGGCGATATGGCTTCACGTAGACTCGGTAGGAAGTAGCTTAGGATACTGTTTACGAAGGAGTAGCCCACATAGGAAACCTGGTTGATTATGTGGGTGTAAATCCAATACGCTGAAGCTATTATGGATAGTACTGCTACAAGAATCCCAACTCTTCTAGAGGCACCCCTTAACTCCAGATCTTCATCCCGGCCCTTAAATAGTGCTGGGAGGAATAGCAGGAAGTACCCTATAACAGGGGAGCCGTGCTGAAATACCGTCCCCATCATGAGTGGTAGTGAGGAGATTAATGCTGAGGTCTGACCAGTACGGTAGTATATTAGCGAGGATAGCATGAAAGGGAATATAAGGGTGCCGACAAGCCTGCCCGTTAGTACGTTATCACCAGGGCTCGATATGAGGATAAGTATCGAGAGAACTCCTGCTAAGACACCGAAGCGGGACCTCTTAAAGAAGGCGTAGAGGGAGATGACGCATGCGAGGTACTCAGCAACTACGTTAATGAAGGGGGTAACATGTGATGGCTGACACGTGAGCGCTAGCATTACCTGCCTTATGTAAGATACGGGGATCAAGTAGTACAGTCCTGCGCTAACTATTTCGCGGAAGTACGCATCTAGATGCCCCGTCCTCAGTATAGTGTCCGAAGACCAATCCCATCTCGGATAGAAATCGTTCCCGACATAGAGGGTTAGAGGCTCCGACAAGGAAATCATTAATAAGGGGAGAAGGGGTAAGAATGAATTCCTTGCCGAGCTCTCGTTTAGGACTTCGATAACCATTAATGCAGATAGGGAAGCTATCAAAGTAAAAACCATAGGGTCTCTATATCCCCTCAATAAGGAGATAGTCTGGAAAACTAGGTATGTCAGTAAGAGACTCACCATCAGTATTTTTAAGGCATTAGGTGGTATAAATGAGGCGCGTTGTTTCACGTTCAAAGTTCTAGAAGTTTGCCTAGAAGTTATAAGTAAAAGCACGTAGAAAACAAGGGTTAAAACTACTGTGTTATGTATAAGTAGCTGAGTGAATGAAACCATAACTAGTCGCTCCAACCTTTAATAATGCTCTTAATCCGCTTTCTTCCCTTAAGGTAGATACTTAGCAACCAGTTGTTTGCCTTCTTGCAAACATACTCAATCCGCGGCTTCGCCCCGTACCTCAGCTTGAAGAAGTCTATTCCGCTGGTCATATCCTTCGAGATCCCGTTGAAGTTTAACTCTAGGTAGCCTTTCGACTTACCTAGCTTAATAGCCTCCCATACGAGAGTCTTCACAGCCCTACCTATTAATTGATTCTCTTTAATATCATTGCTGATAACTCTTGAAGTCACATGATACAAAAGCGTCGGGTAGCAAGCCATATAGAACTGCCCAGCAACAAGTCTACCTCCTACATATGCAGTCAGTAAATACCCGTTCTCCCGCATGAACTCTATAGATGGAACGAGGCTTAGTGGTAGACCCTTAGCTCTGTGAAAATCTACAGCAAGCTCGTAGAACTTCTCATAACCTTCGTTGATATGTATGATGACGCCATCTCTATAAGCCCTCCTAATCTCTTCTCGGAGCTTCTCAGATAAGCCCTTAAATAACTCATCGAGTCCCGGCCTTAAATCGAGCACGGCTACATATATCTCGTGGCAGTAGAATTTATTATTTACCTCTGGTATAGTAGAATATTATGTAGTCCACGTCCTCATCTTCGTACGGTTCCTCAGCACAGTAAACCTCCTCAACCTTGAAGAAGAGATGCTTACGCTTAATTACGC
>DAIRVF010000158.1:0-2873 GCA_036802965.1 Zestosphaera sp. | reverse complement strand
CTTCCTGAGTCATCTTTCTGAATAAGCGATATCCTCAAGACAGTCCTGGTGTCGTCGTTATCGCTTAACTGAGCTTCCCCGTCAGGGTATGAGTTATCGTGGAATATGAAGTTTATGTTGAGTAGCAGCCCAGAGAATACTGAGCCAGGTATTGAGCCGTCAGGGTTGCCAGTAATACCACTTAAGTTGAGTGTTAGAGGTAAAGGAACCTCAGAGTAATCAAGCAGTGAGACGCTAGTATCCAGCGGGTTCCTATCATCGTATTGCCCGCTACTACCGTAGAATGCGTCCTCAGTAACGAAGACCACCTCGTTAACCCCGTTCCCGTCTAAATCACCGATGAATAGGTATGGGTAGTACGTGGTTGCTTGAGTACCTCCCTCACCAGACGCAACCCTCTTAAAGATGAGGACTTGAGAAGCGAAGCCGCTCAGCTTGACCTTGAGGATGGGGTTCGGATCTGACGAAGAACTCTTGTAGCCGTAGTACCAACCACCTAAGACGTCCCTGGGGCACGAACCCCCCGTACAAGCTAGGAGTTGTGAGTCATTATATATCTCTATCAAACCCCTGAAGCCCCTCACGACAACCCTCAAATCCCTGCTACCATAATCTGATACCTTCTGTCCGCCAACGATTAAGTAAGTGCCTTGAGGCACGTCTTTAGGTATCGTCAACATGATAGTGTATTGTGGAGCGCCGACAGGGTACCTCACCCAAGCCGGGTCGTAACCGATAAGCATCACGCCAAAGCCTATCGGGGCTATTGTCGGGGGATTATTACCAACCCTACTCCCAGTAACAACGTCCACGTTACCTCTTAGATCATTAGCTGTTATTAAGAAGAGCTTATCCCCTCTCATGCCAGCATACCTCCTGCCCTGACCGCCCGCTAGCGGTAGGTCGATTAACTCGTTAGGTATGTCGAAGAGCTTGCTAAGATCTTCAGGCGTGTAAACACTCTCAAGAGGTATTAAGCTAATGTACGTAGCCCCAACCATCTCACTCCTAACACCCACGTACTCAGGTCTCACGACCACCCCAGCACTAGTTATTATGGCGGTAACCTTACCGGTCAACCCCAAATAATTGCAGGACTGCCCCTGCTGCAGGGAAACCCTCCCGCAATCACTGGGAAGTGATGAGGCTTCAATTATTTTAATTCCGTGTCCTTCATCAACGACGAAGTACTGGAGCTCTACTGGGAGGACTCCTATGTTAGTAACTCTTAAGCCAAACCCCTCCTCCTGCAATATGGCTAAGCGCGTTAAGTCATGTAACTCACTATACTGCATTAAAGAGTAAGCTCCTGAAGTCATCGAACGTCTTAAAAGACTTGACTGCATGTATACTGCGGTTATCGAAGTGAGTAAGGCTGCTATGATCAGCGTAGATAGCAAGAGTGTTGATATACCTCTCCTCAACTTAAGTCTAGAGAACCTCATCTCCTAACACCTAAGGTCACACCTATATACTCCAAAATAAACGTTATGTCTAAGTCGTTTCCGCCGCTACCGCTATAGTAGAACGGGTCAATCAACTCAAGAGCTATGTAGTAAATCTTGGAACCTGCCTCCATAGGAGTAGGTATCCTTAAAACAAAGTCTTTCGTAATGCTAGATTCCTCATACCTACATAACTCATAGTAACTGAGCTCGTACTTATAAACCCAAGTCCTGCTCTGAGCGTCGTAAAGACCTAACCTCACGATAACTCTATTATCGGCTTCATCAACATCAACATCTGAATTATCAAAGAAAACAAACTTAACACTCAACACAGCCACATTATACTTGCTGTTATTTATCTCAAAATTCTTGAAAACAAGTCTTAGAGGACTTCGAGTAAGATCCAGTAATCTCCCGTAAGTATTCCTGTCATTGTACGTGTTAGAGTTACCGGTAGTGATCGAGTCTATAGTAGTAAAAATTAATGATATGAAGCCTGAGCCAGTAATATCTCCCGTCAAGACGTAGGGCTCGAAACCTAAAGTATTTGTTGGAGCCCCGTCCACGTTAGCGTAGAAAGCTATTAAGTCAGCGGTGCCTGAGAGTGTGAGAACGCATGAAGAACCCGAACACTTAAATATTGTCGGGGAGTTAACGAGCCTGCCACCAAGGGTCACTAGACCGTCGTATCCGTGCACAACAATCCTGTACCTCTTATAATAACCTGAAGTGCTTATAGAGTATCTAATACCTCCTATCTCAACATACCTAGTAGAACCCGGGGAATCATGTCCTGTCACAAGCAAGTTCCACTTCCCGTCAGGTAGTCTAGCTATGAAAACCCATGAAACGTTAATTTCCGCGACTACGTAAGCGTTTCTCTCTCTGCTAACTTGCCTTAATCTTATATCGTAAGTACTCACGGAAGTGCTTTCCGGGTAAAGCAAGTCAGGATCCTCAAGATAGTCGTTTAGGTTTTTTACGACGCCTGACTCAAGAAGTATGGTCTGGTTTATTGACTCAGAAGTTACTAACCTAGTGTAGAGTTTGGGATCCATGGTAATCACCCTGCCCGAAGTAGTTATTAAGCCGGTTAAGTACCCTCCAACGCACGATACGCTGGAGCTACTCCCTACCATCAGATACCTTGAGGGAGTCACAAAACACGATACCGCGGACTCATCACCAAACCTTACCTGATTTAATGGTGTGAGGATCTTTAACAACCCGTCACTACCTAAAACCACTATGTTCTCTATAGACGTATCGTAAGAACCTATGTTCAAGACTATCCACGTAGATTCGTTAATAGCTACTAACTGAAGACTCTCACCACTCATTCTCTCTAAGTCGCTCAAGATCGAGCGAACATCTGCCTGAGGCTGTCTGGGCATGCTGAGCACCGCGAACGTGAAGAATATAGAC
>DAIRVF010000157.1:0-2883 GCA_036802965.1 Zestosphaera sp. | reverse complement strand
GTGTGAGCCGGTAGTTCTTAAACGCCCTCCATTCTCGTAGGTTATCTCGTAAATCTCGCTAACTTTATGTCTTAATACGTAGTTTATTGGAGCCCAGACAACCCCGCCTGACTTACTAAGTGAGAGGACCTCATAACCGCTAATATACCTCTTTCCCTCAGAGTCGTTATTGAAGAACTTATCCACGAATTCTCCTATACGCACTAACCTAACCCTGCCGGTCCTCACCTCCTTAATCAAGATCGGGGTCTCCCGAGCAACACTCTGAATTGCTTGGAAAGCTATAGAACCCTCAGCACCTCTAATCTCACCGACTATTATGTAGTTCGGTCTCTGCCTAAGCGCTGACTTAAGTAGGTCAAACATAGTCACACTACTCTCAGGCTTTCCAGTATCCCTAGTAAGCTCCCTCACCCAGTTAGGGTGCGGGACTATTACCTCCGCAGTATCTTCTATTGAGACTATCTTAGCTGAAGACCTTATGAAGGGTATCATGGCTGTGAGCGAGGTAGTCTTACCGCTAGCGGTCTCGCCACATACGAACCCGCTCATGCCTTCACTTAACAACATCCACATGTAAGCCGCGACTCTCGAATCGAAAGTCCCCCAACTAATGAGTTGAGTTATGCTAGCCGGGGTCTTCAGGACACGCCTTATAGTGAAGTTAGAACCTCTTAAGCTAACATCATTACCGAAAACTATGTTTATTCTGGAACCGTCAGGCAGTGTAGCATCAACTATGGGTCTAGCACTAGACAGAGGCTTACCTATCTTCTCAGCCAATGAGATGAGGTATGAGTTCAGCTCACCCTCATCTACGAAACCAACGTTACTCTCCATATTACCGAAATACTTGTGAACAACATATATGTTACCTAAACCGCTACAGGAGATATCCTCTAGGTAGGGATCCCTCAGAAAAGGCTCTATTAAGCCCACGCCAACCTTATCCCTCACTACGTGGTACGCCAGCACGTTCCTAAACTCACTCAGGGGAATTCCGTCACTCAAATAACGCGTTAACTCATTACCGAGTGAATCAAAGACTTCGCCTACTAAACTGAGTAACAAACATATCTTATCGTCAGGAGACTTAGGCACGTAATCATCTGGGATCAGCCTCGCTATCCTTTCCTCAACTAAGTGGAGTACCTTATCGGGCGGTCTGGGAGGCTCCACCACGGCGTATGTTGGGTAACCTCTGCCAGACCTCCTACTAGAGACGTGAATAAAGATCCCTCCACCGACAGGGTATATGATGTTGTAATCTCTCATGAACTTATGATCGCTACTGAGCTTCTCAACTACCTTAACATCACCTATCCCGGAAGTTTTCCCGCTCACGTACTCCTTAAGATACCAAGGCTCTATATCACCGTAGTATGGGGGGCGGCAAACAATTCCCTCTTGCACTACCTTCTTTCCACGTGAGCCTATCAAGTTTCGGGGGTTGAGAGTCTTAATAGATACGCGTAGCTTCGGGAACACCATACCTATCACGCTTTAGTAGCTTTCATGGGAATCACCTTTATCCCTAGCGCTGGATCTACGTCGAAGATTATTGATGGGTCGGCGCCTGCGTTAAAACCCTTCATCTTAATTAAGTTAAGCATCTTGTAAATCCTCCCACCAATATCTACGTTGCTTAAGCTGACGTACACGTCTGAAATACCCACTACCTTCACTTTCATATCTTCTGGCAAGATGTTTGGGTGAAGCGTGAGTATTAAGGTATTCCCTCTCCTGACCAAGAACCTCAAGTTTTTGAAAAAATTCAAGACCTTCCCTGCCCAGACACCGTGGATTAAGTGCGTGAGACTATCAACCACCATTAAATCGTAGTCCGCTGAATGTGTCTCGAAAAAATTACTCAGTACGTCGAGTATCTTAGAATTCGTGAGGCTAGCCCACCTCAAACTCCTTAAGTTAGCCGTGTATATCTTCAACGAACCTTCTATGAAGTAATCACTCATATCCATTCGAATCTCAGCAGCGTCGGCAAGGAATTCCTTAACGCTTCTCTCCGTAGTTATGACTAGGGAGCTTAATCCCTCGGATAAAGCTCCGTAAATAATTTGCTGTACTAACGCGGTCTTTCCTGAACCATTATCGCCTTCGACGATCATGTAGGAGGGGTGTGGGAACCCCCCACCTAACCTCAGGTCAAGAACTTCATTATGCGTAGGTATGTACCTACGCGTTTCCTATCACCCAACTACTCTTATGCCCTCCCGGGCTAACCGCTACTACTACGACGGAGCTATTCTCAGATTTAGGTGTTGGTAGCTTAAGCCTTACTACAGCTACCTCCCCCGGAATCAAGTAATTACTTCCTTCTAAACTCCTCTGGACCTTACCAGAATATAATGTAATTAAGCTCCAGCCAGGACTCTCATTAACAGAGTACTTAAGTAGGTAGGTAGTCACGCGTTCCTCCATGTCCTCATAACACACGATAAACTGAACCTCAGTTAAGGGCGCCACTGTACCGTCAACGGCCGACAACTTAATCTCTATAAGGGTTTCATTAATTAGGGAGCCTTCAATTATTCTCAGCTTATCGTTTCTAGCTAGAGATTCACTCAACCTCTTCACCTCCCTGAAAACGAGTAATGTGTAGTTCAGGTTCATGACGATGCCAGCAACAATCATCACCAGCATGAACACCGCGACAACTATTGACGGAATCACTACCTCGCTTGGCAGGACTAGCCACCCCCATCACCCTGGAACTATCCCCTCCGTGTAAGCACCCGAAGGTAAGACTAACTTAACCTTTATCGGCTCAGAAGGCTTACTCTGAAATAACATCTTAATTAAGATAGTCTCTCCAGGGCTCCAGGTCCCGTCCTCCACTAACTCCCTCACAGAGGCCTCGTTAAT
>DAIRVF010000156.1:0-2922 GCA_036802965.1 Zestosphaera sp. | reverse complement strand
GATAGGTACTCGGGAGCTTGAGTTAAGGTTTCTCGGCCACTCCCACACCTACTGCTTAGTGAATAGGGGGGATAGACTCCTCGTTTTTCTTGAAACACCTGTCCACCCGACCACGCTGAGGGTGTTTTTTGGTGTTCGCGAGAAGAGTTACGGTGATCTCCTCAGGCTCTTCGGCAGTGTCGTGTGGGTTGCTGAGTTTAGGCTTAAGCGAGGTGATGACGTCTGGTTCTCGGACTTGATTATCTCGGATCTGCCGGGATTAGTTAACTCCCTCAGTTTTCCCGGAGGTGTATGTGTTTCTGTTAGTAAAGATCCTGGGTTAGTCCCCCTCCTCTTAAGGAGGGTCGCGACTACCTATAAGAGAGCGCTGGAACAGGAGGACCCGGTGTTGAGGCTGCGCGCGTCCGCGATGCAGAAGAAGATACCTAAGCTACTCTTAGGTAAGGTTCTTGCGTTAGCGAGGGATAAAGAAGGGTTGAGGAAACTGTGCGGGTTGGTGAAGGAGTCGTCAACACTTAATCTTAGGTGGGTTACTCGCGAGGTTGCGGATCCTGAGAAGTTGAAGGTCTTGTTGAGACCCCCGTACGTGGGTTTCTGGGATAAGCTTCTCGGTCTTAGGGGTAAGGTGTTATTTAACGAGGAATTAATTGATGAAATCGTTAGGTTGCCTGACCCCTCACTACATAAGGTAGAGTTTACTAGGGAGTTCCCGCTACCTCCCGTCCCTCCTAGGCGGGGTAGTTCCAGGAGTTTCAGGATTGGTTCTCTGGAGAACGGGTCTGAGTTCAGGCTTGATGTCGAGGATCTCTGCAGGCACGCGTACCTAATCGGTCAGACAGGCTCTGGTAAGACCACTCTGCTGAAGCTACTCACTCATAAGTTGGCTGAGTTGGGTGATGTTGCTTTAGTCGTTATTGACCCGCACGGCGATATGGCTAGGGAGTTAGCTGAGGAGATTCCTGAAAGCACGTACCTCCACCCAATTAAGTCCCCTTTCGGTATTAACCCACTGGACCTACCTAAAGCTGAGGATAGGAGTCACGCTGTAACTATAGCTGTCGACATATTGCTGGGGGTTTTCAGGGAGGTTCTGAAGCTTATGGAGACTGCCGTGAACGTTAAGTACTTGCTTCAGGTAGTTCTCAGAGCACTCTATTCTAGGTCTGACTCACCGACCATGGGTAACTTACATGACGTTATCTTAGCTCTTTATGAGGGGGAGCTAGACCTAGACGTGAGTGATCCTGAGTGGGGTAAGCAGTTATCAGCTCTCAGGAAAATGCATGATCAATCATTCATAAGTGCTTTAAGTAGGTTAGAACCCTACGCTAGAGACAAGTTGCTCCTGAAACTAACCTCGAAGACGACGATCAGGTTTGATGATGTCATGAAGCCCGGGAGCCTCACACTGTTCGCGATCCCTAAATCAGACCTTGGTGAGGGTCTAGCCAGGCTAATCGCGTCAACCGTCGTCATGAAATTATGGTTCGAGGTCTTGGCTCGCGCCAGGCTAGGGGCTGAGAGGACCCCTGTCTTCCTAATAATTGATGAGTTTCAGTTCGTGTCTGACCTACCGATAATAGACACAATACTTAGTGAGGCACGTAAGTACGGCCTCCACCTGATTATAGCACATCAACACACAGGTCAATTACCGCGCAACCTACTCCAATCGGTTTTAACGAATTGTGCTGTGAAGATAGTCTTCATGTTAGGAGGTCACGACGTTAAGAAGCTGTCCTTGATAGACGCTGGGTTCGCGAAGTCTCTCTCCCAAGCCTTAACTAGCTTGACTGTCGGTAGGGCTGTGGTGAAGGTGGTGGCTAGGGCGGGCGAGCAACAACCTCCCCCGACGACCGTGTTGATAGATTACTCCCCTCACGTGCCTAGGAGGAGGGATGTGTGCACGAACGCTTACGACCCCGGAGAGCCTGGCGTGTCGGATCTTAAGAGTATGCTTAACCCGATCCTCAAGTATGTTGAGGTCCCGAGACCTCTACGTCTTCAAGCACTGTATGAGGTTTATAAGACTGGCGAGATTTCCGTGATTGACTTAGCTACGAGGCTTGGCGCGCCCAGGAAGGACGTTGAGGATGTGGTGGGTGAGCTCGCTGCTCTAGGGTTCGTGGTGGTTGAGAGGAGGGGTAATAGACGTGTCGTTAAGTACGTTAAGGGACTCTTCAACGGCTTAGAAGCGGTGGCTCCTAGTGATGAGGGGTTGAGGCTAGCTAAGAAGGTTCTACTAAAGTATTTGTCGGAGGGTTACTACGTGTCACCGGCGAGGAACGAGCCGGGTACTGAGAAGCCTGACTTAGTGGTGATACCTGTTGATAGAGGTTCTTGGAGACCGCTGTACGCGGAGGCAGTGGCTGTCGAGATCGAGACATGTAATGAGTTAGAGACTCATAAGGAGCAGGTAGTGAGGAACTGGGTTAAGTCAAGCACCAAGGATTTTAAGGAGGTACATAGCTGGACTCGAGAAGAATGCTTTGAGAAACTCCACACACTCTACCAAAAACAACCGAGTGGTGTTAGGGGGAGGGTAAGGATTTTTAAGGTAGTGGATGAGATAGGGGTTAATCAAGCTACTTAATGAGGGAAGTCCTCGCCCCCCACCGACGTCGTTAGCTTAGGTCTTGGCACGCGGGTTCTTAACGCTTGACTAGCTAATACTTCGGGGCTGTGCGGGGTTTGCGTCACGTTCTGGACTGACTGCATTAACTGTCTTGACGTAGTGGTTTGGTCTAGCCTGCGCGTAAGTCTAACACTAAGAACCCAGGCAAGACTAGTTAACGCGTGGCCGACACTCACTGAGGCGCCGGCTCCTAAAACTCCTAACACGTTAGGTATTATGCCTACCAAGATAGGGAATACTAGGGAGAACGTTATCTCTTTAGCTGGGGTCATTACGTAGATTATCCT
>DAIRVF010000155.1:1742-2949 GCA_036802965.1 Zestosphaera sp. | reverse complement strand
ATAACAAAGTTTTCTGAATATATAAGCTCTTGATTAATATAATATATGGTGACTAATACGTCATCCAAGGGTGGAGCCGGTTATAGGCTCTTACTCTTCATAGCGCTAGGATTTGTGCTAGGCATAATAATCGGTTGGATAATAAGTGCGGTAGCTCCCCCAGGAGTTAAGGGGCCTGTGAGTGATTGGTTTAAGGCTTTCGGAGATATCTTCGTGAGGTTAATTAGGATAATCATACCGCCGCTCATATTCTTCACTATATCGGCTGCCACAGCATCTATAGCTAACGCTAGGAGGCTTGGCAAGATACTTGCTTTAATGCTCTTCCTATACATCATCACGACAATAATAGCTACTATATGGGGTATCGTAGCTGCTACTACTATAGCGCCCGGCGTCGGCCTGAACCTCACTTCACAGCAACCACCACCGACTCCCCCATCAGGCGTTGATATCCTGCTCTCGTTCTTCCAGCCAGACTTCAGTAACTTGTTAGTGGTTGGCGGCGCTATGACCATGATCATCTTCGCCATAATTTTAGGGCTTGCTGTCACGTTCTTAGGTGATGAGGGGAGGAAGGTAGCTAACATACTTTCCCTAGGTTCTAAGACTATGATAAGCTTCGTTAGGATTATAATGTATTACGCGCCGGTAGCCGTGTTCATGTACGCTGCATGGTTAATGATTAAGTACGGCCCTCAAATGCTCGGTGCTTACGCTAAGTTCTTAGGAGGGCAGTACCTCTTCACCTTAATACACTTCTTCGTAATATACTCCATCATCGTGTGGTTGGGTGGGTTAACCCCGATCAAATACTTCAAGATTCAAATATACCCGTTCTTAATAGCTTTCACCACCAGATCTTCAGCAGCTACCCTACCAGCGAACATGGAAGCTGCTAGGAGGATGGGCGTTCCCGAGGAAGTCTTCGGTGTCACACTACCTATAGGCGCTACCGTCAACATGGACGGGACAGCACTATATCAGGTCATGAGCGCAATATTCGTTGCTCAATTATTCAACATTCCATTAACGCCTTACCACTACGGCTTGCTAATACTAGCTGCTTTGGTAGGCTCTATCGCTACAGCAGCGATACCCGGCGGCGGCACCATAATGCTTGCTTACGTACTAGCCGTGCTAGGCCTGCCTCTCGAGGGAGTCGGCATAATGTTGGTGATAGACCCCTTAGCAGACGCTATAAGAA
>DAIRVF010000155.1:0-1732 GCA_036802965.1 Zestosphaera sp. | reverse complement strand
GAACGGCCATCAACGTCTCAGGAGATAACGCGTGCACCGTCTTAATAACTAAGTTCCTAGGATATAAGCTAACATCATGAGATTTTTGTTTGAAAAAGCAAGACCACCATGTTTTTATGTTTTTAACACCATACTTTAGTTAGGGGGTTGGCTTGAGTTTATTAGATCTTGAGGAACCAAGAGAACTAAAGCAAATGATTAAAAACCTTAACACAGTCCTAGGAACCAGCAAAACTGGGGGGAGGGGTAAGGGTTTACTGGTATATAATAAGTTACCTCAATACATCTGGAGTTTCTGGAACAAAGAATTAAAGAGGCTAGGTATTGAATGGAGAGAATTCTTAAGCGTAATCAGCAAACACTCAAACCTAATAATTGAGTGGGCAGTGGAAGAAAAGATTAGCTGGAAGGAATACCTCACTAAGTTATGGGAGGCGCTGATAACGTACAGCAAGGCTAAGACGGAGAGGAGAATACGTCTCAACACGTTCGCTAAGAAGGGTACGTAGGATTATTAAGAAATAGCTACCGCTATACTCACCGAGTGATCCACTATCCTCTCTATATGTCTCAATGCCAGCGTCTTGGCCACAACCTTACTATCCACTATCCGCATACTACCTACTTCCTTGAGGAAGTCTACGTAGAGCTTATCTACCTTCTCGTCTATCTCTTTAACTACGTCCACGCACCTCATACACCCTTCGAAGAAGGCCTCGTAGGCTTTCTCGTAGGCTCTTATACTGAGTTCCATGAGTTCTCTTAAGTCTTTCAAAGACTCATCACTAAGTCTTGAGACATACTTATCGGTGAGAGCTATCTCCCTACAGTACCTGCCTATCCTGAACATATCGTAGAGTACGTCTAAGAGCGCGTGAACCCTCCTGAAGTCATTACCTAGTGGTTGGTATCTAACCGCGTACGCTAGCAGCGCCTCCGTAACACCCCTCTTAAGGACGTCGAGTAACGCAACCCCGTCCTCTAAGTCCTTAATTAGCTTTTCTCGTTCTTTAGCATCTTCCGAACAGACCAGCCTATGAGTCTTCCTAAGCAACTCTAGGGTTACTTCATGCACTTTCCTCGCTCTCTTCTCAAGACCCGCTAGATTAGATACTCTGTCACTCGCCATCACAACGCACCCCTCAAGAACTCGTTAGTTATTTCCCTCTTGGGGTTCATGAAGACCTCCATGGCAGGCCCTTCCTCAACTATAACCCCGCCATGAAGAAGCGCTACGTGATCAGCTACCCTGACCGCTTGATGAGGCATGTGCGTCACCATGATCACCGTGACCTCGTCTCTTAAACTCTTAAGAGATTCCTCTATCTTAATAGTGTTCACGGGATCTATGTTGGCCGTAGGCTCATCAAGCAACAGTATTTCGGGCTTAGCTGCTAGAGCTCTAGCTAAGCACAGCCTCTGCCTCTGCCCACCACTTAACGTGTGCGGGTAATTCCTTAGCCTGTTCTTAACCTCATCCCACAGCATGACCTTCTCTAAAGCCCACTTAACCAACTCGTCTAATTCACGCTTATTCCTCACGACCTTATTTAATCTTGCCGGTAGAGCCACGTTGTCGTATATGGTCATGTGAGGGAACGGGTTAGGCTCTTGAGACACCAACACAACCCTCCTCCTAAGATCGTAGGGGTCGACGCTGTAGATATCCTGACCTAAAACCTTAACCAATCCCCTCACCTCAACACCGTCCACGAAGTCTATTAACCTATTG
>DAIRVF010000154.1:0-2960 GCA_036802965.1 Zestosphaera sp. | reverse complement strand
GCTAGGTATTGCCCCTACAAGGCTATCGTTGAGGTGAGGCCCCATGAGTGAGGGTAGGGTAGTCAATATACTTATATCGTCTGTCGGTGGTCAAGGAGGGTTAACACTATCTAGGATTATAGCGATAAGCGCTGTTGCTTCAGGATACTACGTGAGGACTGGCGAGACTTTAGGCATGGCTCAAAGGTTTGGTAGCGTGGTTAGTTACGTGAGGGTGGGTGTTGGTAAGAAGGTGTATTCACCACTGTTCGATGTTAACGAGGCTCATTACGTCGTGTGTATGGAGGTAATAGAGTGTGCGAGAACGTTAAAGTACTTACGTGATGACGGCGTATTAATATTAGATGACGTCATAAAGCCGCCGACATCGATGAGCTTAGCAGGCAAGAACTCGTCCTTGAAAGAGCAAGTAATTAAGCAAATCCTGGAGGTAGTGATGCCTGAGAGGGCTGTCGTAGTTCCGGCTAGAGACATTGCTTCAGGTCTAGGTAGTTCTAGAGGAGCTAACATGGTTCTACTAGGGGTTCTAAATAGGGTCTCGGGGTTATTCGATAACGGGAAGGTAGAGGAAGCTATATCAAGCTTTTTCGAGGGCAGGGCTAGGGAGCTCTCTTTAAGAGCGTATAGGGAGGGATATAAATATTTAGATAAGCGGTAATCACTTAAAAACTTAACGAGAGCTTCGATGAGGGTTGGGAAGCTTGCCCTGCAAGATAAGCGTAACCGCTTTCGATATGGACGGGGTCTTAACTAAGTGGAGGTCTTCCTGGAAAGCACTACACGAGTATTTCGGCTCAATAAACTTAGTATACGAGAACGACGATGCGGAAAGATTCTTAAGAGGGGAAATAACTTATGAAGAGTGGATGCGGAGAGACTTAGAAGCTATAATCAAAGCTTTCGGGAGACCTCCGTCTAGAGAGGAAATAATTAAAGCGTTTTCCACGTACGAGTTAGTTGAAGGCGCTAAAGAATTAATTAATCTCTTGAAAGAGAGGATGGTGTACACAGCTATTATTAGCGGGGGCATAGACCTGCTCGCCGAGAAGGTGAGGGAGGAACTAGGGATAGACGTAGCGTTCGCTAATAAGTTAGTCTTTGATGAGAGAGGGTATTTAATACCGAAAGGTATCGAGGTAGTTAATCCGCTCAAGAAAGGCGAGATCTTGAAGAGTCTCTCAAAACAACTTAAGGTGCCGCTCAGCGAGTTCATGTACGTAGGTGATACTGAGTGGGATTTTGATGCCCTCAACATTGTGGGTTTCCCGGTCCTCCTCAACTACGGTGAGGTAAGGCTTCCGGAAAAGCATAGATACATAGTGGTTAACTCTCTTCATGAAGTAATAGAGTTTTTATCCAAGTGTTTGTAACCGAAAGACGGGAAAGCCTTGACTGTCTCAGTTTTCATGATCATTGGTGTTTAAGCTCTCTTAGTGTTATTAGGTAGGTATGATGATATTATGGTATCTGTCTAAGAAATTTATGAAGTTCGGAAGCTTATGTGTTTGTTGGTGTTCCCCGGGTTTCCGAGTCCCGAGGGTGATGAAGCCCTTGGCGACTAGCAGTGAGCAATCACGGTTAGGAGCTTACGGTACGGAACCTTCCTCACGCATGGCGAGGAATTAATTAGTGCTGTGTTTGTAGTACATATCTATTTATCTCTTCCCCGATTATGTCCATTAATCTTTGAGGAATCTCTTCAGGCACTCTTGACGTCTGAAGCAGTAACTTCATAGCTAACATAATCCTCTCTTTAAGCAATTCATCAAGTAAGCCGAGCTTAAGGACCTGTTCCTGAGCTATGTGCTCGAACTCTCTACGAGCTCTTTCAGCCTGAAGCGGTAATCCCAAACTCTTGGAGTAAAAGTGTATGTACGCAATCAAAGTTAGGTCTACGAAGTATGAAGGATCGAAATACTTAATTGTTTCCCTTAAGAGAGAGCTGAAATACGCTGTTAAGAACTTCACATAATTCTTCAATGAATTCGCTAGTGACGACACGCTCCTCCTCTCCACGGAACTCGCGAAAGTCTTTACGTATTTCGCCAAAGCTTCGCTGAGTTCGTTCATCCCCAACGACGAGAGTATGTCGTTAAAATCCTGTAATTCCTTTATTAACTCCCTGTAAAATTCCCATTGCGGGATGTTACCCTTAGTAAGTGTTTGGAAGATCTTAAAAGCTGGCTGAATTAGGAAAATGTAGTTGTGGAGATTTCTCATGATAGTTTCTCTAATATTCTGCTGCTCTTTCGTGAAGTAGTAAAGAAACGTGAAGTATTCTACGTCTTTCCTTACTAACTCGTTAATCAACATATTTACTACGTCACCGTCCACAGTTTTGATCTCGAGCCTGTCGTCAGGAAGTCTCGTTACCTCTTTTACATTTTTAAGAGGTATTCTCTTCGTCTCGCCCAACATCTCAAGATTCTCTACCACTAGTACAGCGTCGCTAGTTCTCACAACGCATTTATACTCTGTTTTATTTCTGTAACATCTAGTGGACAACTTTAACCCCCTCCTTCTTTTAGACGTACCACACCCTCATAAACTTCTATGTCGCCTCTGCTCACCAAGAGTACCCAAATGAGCTGTACCGAGACGTCCGTCGTGAAGGGTAATTCGTTGACGTTGATGGATTTCTTCTCTACGAGTTCTTGCATTATGTAATCACTGAATAAAGTTAGGTGTCTGAATAAATGATTAAGAATTATCAGTCTCTCCAGAATGACCACAGCGTTTTCGAGTATGGTGGGTAGCTCTAGGAGTAAGTTTCCAAGACCTTCTACGAGGTTTGCAGGAGATCTTATACTGTCTTTGCTTATCTTAGACTTAACAAGATCTACGTTTCTCCTTATCCTACCTAAAAGCAGGTCCTCTATTTCCGCGTTCTCTCCGTAGATAGCTCTTATTTTCAGACTTACTTTCCCTAGGTCTGTTTCGAGTGTGTTAATTAGTTTATC
>DAIRVF010000153.1:0-2965 GCA_036802965.1 Zestosphaera sp. | reverse complement strand
GTGCTTGATACCCTATGAGGGTAGCTAAAAACAGGAATAACTCATTGAAGGAACCGCTTGAGCTGGAGATTACGGGCAGGCCGAGAGGCGATGGTATTGGCTTACCCCCGCCGTAGGTTAGAACGAAGAACACGTACATATATTCCGATATAAGCATTGAGGCGAAAACCCCACCCCATAACGCGAGTAGGTTAACTATGAAGAAGTTACTTAATCTCTTCCTCAGTCTCGAAGCCCTCTCCTCTAAAATCTTAGCCTTCTTTTCCTGCGGGTTTAACGTCCTATACTCTTTCTCGATATTTCTCAACTCCTTAGATATGTCGAGTATTCTGAACTTGCTTAACCCTAACCAACCAACTAAGTAAGACCAGGGAAGCATCGCCACTATTACGCTCATAACGTACAGTAACGTGATCATCTCTTTCACAACCCCTTAACCAACTCAGCTAAGGACTTACCTGCCTCGTAAGCTCTACCCTCCTCATTCCTTACGATACTTACTGACGCGCCAACTAACGTAGCGCTAGCCACTGAAAACATCCTTATAAAGTTCATCACTTCCTTAACCAGTTCTAAGTCGCTGTAGTCTTTCCTGTACCTGCTTGAGTCTCTACTCTGTCTCTGAACTATTGATTGAGGGTCTGCCTCAACAACCACTATAGTATCCGGTCTCAATTCCTTAATAACGTATTCTGGTAGACCCGGCCAGAAACCTGTGGCTGTTTTTATGACTGCGTGGGTATCTACGAAAACTACGACGTCTCTCTCAGGATACTTGAGCGTGAGTGAATCTATGTAATTCCTCATCTCCCTAGCTACTAACGACTGAACACTCCTCTGCTCGCTTAGCGGGAGACTACGTATCTCGTCCCTGCTCTTACATATCCCCTTCTCTACCACGTACTTCAGCATGAAGTCCCCGTAATTAAGTATCTCGACAGCGTACCCCCCCTCACCTAAAATACTCTTAGCGTGTGAGAGAACCGTGGATTTACCGACCCCGGCAACCCCAACCACTATGACTACCCTCAGCTTACGAGCCACCCTACTCACCCAGTAGCCTCTTAAGTAACGGGTATGTCTCCAGAGCTCTCTCGTAAGTTATTTGAGCGTAGAATTGCTGCAGTATGCCGACAGCGAGTAAAATCCCCATCCCAGAACTGAAAACACCGAATATGTCGGCAACTAAAGTTATTGAGGCTACTATTATTGAGCTAAGGATGGCTAATGGGTATATGTACTTCGATAAGACGGTCTCGAAAGCTTTAGGATTACTCCTATGTCCAGGTATTAGTAAGCCGGACTTAGCCAAGTTCTCCGCTTGTGCGGAAGGGTTAAGCCCGGCTACCTCAACCCACATAAGCCCGAAAAGCACTGCCAACACTATGAGTAGGATAGAGTACACACTAACCCTGACGGGGTCAACGATTATTTCAAGTAGTGATGAGGGAGGATTCAAGTAATGAACAGCAGTTCCGAATGCCTCGATCAGCCACGGAACTCCAGAAAAGTATGAGGAAGCGAGTCTGTAGAAGAGTATTAGGTCGGAGAATAGGATGCCTACTAGTAATATGGGTATGTTACTCACGTAGAGGAATTGGAGAGGCATACCGGACTTAACGCCGGGCATTCTATGTGATGTTATCGGGATATTAACCTTCATGTCCTGCAGGTACACTATGACAATGACTAGAACGAAAAGCGATACGAAACCTACTAAAGAAGGCGCAGTAAGGTTTCCGGAGCTGGTCACTACAATACCGAACACCAACCTAGTCATGTCTATGGCTTTCCCTTGAAAAACGCTCACTAGGTAGGGTATTATACCGTAGTACTGATCGGTTCCCGAAATCGTTACGGGAGCGAACATAGACCATAGGATAGTCCTGGCGATCCCTGCAAGGATGAATAGACTAACACCGGAGCCTATGCCGTATCCCTTCTGCATAGCCTCATCCAGAACTATCAGTATTAGAGCACCGGCTAAGAACTGCAGAAAGAGCGCTGCCGTAAGAAACACGTTCAATCTGTAGTAAAGCGCGAATCCAAGACCTTCCACAACAGCTATTAAGAGTGCCAAGCCTTTCTGACTTTGCGTGAACAATTTCCTGTCCTCAGGGTCCGTTAAGTCCAGTTCTATGAGCTTAGCTCCAACGAGTATCTGTATGATTAAGCCAGCCGTTACTAACGGGCCTATGCCTAGCTGCGTCAAAGAACCGCTCTGCGAAGCGAATATGACGTTTATAAGGGTCGGTAACTGCACGCCCTGAAGATTCGGGTACGCGGACAGAGGGAACGCGTAAGTAGAAGACATGATATAGAAGGTCAAGAGGACGAGGAAAGTGTATAGGAGTCTCTTACCTAGCTCAGGCTTTCTCGCAGGCCTGGGCGTTGAAGGAACATACTCACCGAGCTTAGCCAGCCAGGACAGCACGCCCACTATCTATCCCTAATGACTAAAAACCTGAAAGTTATAAAGCTTTAACAATTCCTAAGAAGATTCGTAGTTAAAAAGCCTGGCTCTCTGAAGTGAGGATGAAGTCATTGGGTTTGCCGTGAAGTAATTACTACCTCCCCGCCGGCTCCCTTAACCTTCTCTACAGCTGTTCTAGTAGCTCTCGGGACTAGTATTTTCATAGGCTTAGTTATGCTTCCCTCACCAAGTAATTTATTATATCCTAGCTCCTCTAAATTAACTACTATCAAGTCGTTTTCTATCTTAAGTAGATTCCTTTGAAGTAGTTCTTCTACCCTCTCTGAAAGTTCTCTGAGGTTGATGGCTCTAATCTCGTCCTTCTTTATTGTTGGGTTAGGGTTCTTGAAGCCGTGTTTGCCAAACCAGTCAGGGTGGTATTTAATGACCCAGGTCCATTTATGTTTATGTAGGCCTGCAGCTCCTCTACCGCCCCTACTACCGGCTTTCCTATGCTGGCCTACCCTCCCGTAGCCGTGCGTCCTACTACCC
>DAIRVF010000152.1:0-2983 GCA_036802965.1 Zestosphaera sp. | reverse complement strand
TCTAAAACTCACGAACCTACCATAGTCAGGCCTACATTATTTTAAGTTGTAGTCAGCTGAGACAGCTGTAATCATCTCTCATATCGTTTCTTCTCATCACTACTAAAGATTTAATAGCTAGCTAATAAGGTTTTAAGTAGATGATGTCACGACGCTCTCCTGAGGATATGATGACTCTTCTCTTCACTGATGTGAAGTCCCCACTCGTTAGTTACTCCCTAGTTAGGGCTATGAGGTGTTGAGCTATTGTGCTTTGGTGTTAGGTATAAATAGCGCTCCCGGCGAATTATATTCTTGGGTTTAAGATGGCTATCAATAAGGAATTAACTGAAGCGCATCTAGTCCTGTATGGCGGCACGTGCCCTAACTGCGGGGGCATAATAAGTGATGAGAGATTGAGTAAAGGAGTTCCATGCAGTGATTGCCTTCCTTCAGTTGAGGGAGGTTTTCTCAGCTTAAGTCAGGTTGTAGGGGAGTTACGTAGGTTACGTAACTTAAAGAATCTTAAGAGGCTTTCTAATGCTTTGAAGGAGGAGGAAAATTTACGCGAGTTCTTCGAGATATGTGTCGGTAGCGAGCCTTGGAGTATTCAGAAGTTGTGGATAAGGAGGATTGGTAAGGGAAGTTCTTTCGCTATGATCGCTCCTACAGGGATTGGGAAGACTACCTTAGGGCTGGTCGCCGCGCTCTACTACTCTTTTAAGGGTAGGAAGTCTTATTTCATAGTTCCCACGACTACGTTAGTCATGCAAGCGGAGAGGAAGTTAATAGAATTCCTTAACAGGAAAGGTAGTGCGGCAAGTATTTTAGCTATACACTCTAAGCTGAGGAAGAGGGAGAGGGAGGAGAGGGAGAGAAGACTGGAAGACCCTAGAGGATTCGACATACTAATAACTACGTCTAGGTATTTCGTGAAGAATTACGATAAGATAAGTAAGCACGACTTCACCTTCATCTTCGTAGACGACGTGGACGCTGTTTTAAGGGGTTCGAAAGCTATAAACTACCTGCTTAAGCTAATGGGTTTTACGGATGAGGACATAGAGGATGCGCTGAAGATAATTAAGCTTAAGAGAGAGCTGGGGGTGAGGAGTGAGTCTAGCGAGTTAGTCGAGGAACTCAGGAAGCTTAGGTCTAGGCTGGAGAAACGTAAGAACACGAATAAAGTCTTGATAATAGCTTCAGCTACCGGGAATCCTAGAGGGCTTAAGGTAAGATTGTTTAGGGAGTTGATAGGGTTTGAGATAGGTGCTAGGCCGGAGCTAATAAGGAATATTGAGGATACGTATCTTAAGGTTAGAGACTTAGAGGAGGCTGTCGAGGAAGTTACGAGGTTGGTGAGAGAGAGTCTGGGTGGCGGGGGCTTAATTTACGTTCCTGTCGACTTAGGTATAGGGTTTGCTGAGGAGCTGGCTTCTAAGCTTAGGTCGCGAGGCATAGTCGCTGAGGCTATGCACAGCAGGAAAATAAAGACTCTAGAAGACTTTAATTCAGGACTCGTAGATGTCTTGGTCGGGGTAGCTACCTACTACGGAGTGTTAGTTAGAGGTATTGACTTACCGACTAGGATAAGGTACGCCATATTCGTTGATGTGCCCAGACATAAAATTAATCTCAGACTCAAGAGGTTGAGCGTTACCGACGTGTTAAGACTCATTCCTTTGTTAAGAGATGTTGTCGTGAACCCGGATGATAAGAGTTTCCTGGAAAACGCTTTCGTGAGGTTAAGGAGGATTTTAAGGAGGTCTGGGAGTTACTTCCTTAAGGTAGTTAATGAGGTGTTGGAGGGGGTTAGGAGTCCTCAGACAGCAAGCGAGAAACTCTTCATGGAGGTCTACGCTAAGGTTCACGAGTTACTGAAGGATGAGGCTATCGTGGAGAGCTTGGTTAAGCACCCTGAGGTCGTCGTTGTTAGGGAGGGGGAGGCGCTCTACGTCTTAATACCTGACGCCCCAACCTACATCCAAGCTAGCGGGAGGACTTCCAGGCTCTACTTGGGTGGGGTGAGTAAAGGTCTCTCAGTCGTGGTGACCTGGAACGAGAAACTCTTAAGAGCTCTTGAGAGAAGGCTTAAGTTACTTACAGGGGAGTTCGAGTTTAAGAATCTGCAGGAGATTGACTTAAATCAGGTGATTAACGAGATAAATCGCACACGTGAGGAAATCTTAGCTATTGGCAGGGGCGAGTTAATCTACGATTTGGGGAGGAGGATAGAGCTTAAGACCGCTCTCATGGTCGTTGAGTCGCCTAATAAGGCTAGAACGATAGCTCGCATGTTCGGGAAGCCCAGTGTCAAAGAGTATGGGAGGCTTAGGGTTTATGAGGTAAACCTAGGTAATTACACCTTATTGATAACCGCTAGCGGCGGCCACGTTTATGAGTTAATAACTGATCGAGGTGTTGAGGGGGTAGATCCAGCTAGTTACGTATACGGTGTTCTATATCGTGGAGAAACTAACGAGTCTTCGTTTATCCCTGTTTTCGCCCCAATAAAGAGGTGTGTAAGGTGTGGTCACCAGTTCGCGACATTAGAGAACCGCGTCGCATGCCCCCTCTGCGGCTCGGAAGAAGTTTTGAGTTCCTCAGACATTATTCGGTCGTTGAGGGAGGTGGCTTACGAAGTTGACGAGGTTTTAATAGCTACTGACCCGGATACTGAGGGCGAGAAGATAGCGTACGACCTCTACCAAGTCTTAACTCCTTACAATAGAAACATAAAGAGGGTAGAGTTTCATGAAGTAACTCGTAAGGCGGTGACTCAAGCTTTAAGCAGTCCTCGCGACCTCAACTTCAGACTCGTTAAGGCGCAACTCCTCAGGAGGATTGAGGACAGGTGGGTAGGTTTCTCGCTCTCCGGCAAGCTACAAAGCGATTTCTGGAAGAATTACTTCTGCTCTAGACTCACGTCAGCATATCAAGAACCCGGTGGTTCCAGGCCTAGGGGGGTCAGTAAGTACTTAGTTCTCTGCAGTAAGTATAGGGA
>DAIRVF010000151.1:0-3010 GCA_036802965.1 Zestosphaera sp. | reverse complement strand
CCAATAATTATAAGTAGTTGACCCGTTAATAAGAATTTACGCATTACTTCCTCAACACACTACGTAGGGAGCGATCATAAACTAAGGATTATACCAAGAACTGCTAAGAAAAGCAGGTTAAGTAACGTGAGTATTGCTGTTACAGCGGAAACTAATTCAGGTCTCCACCCGTGTTTTTGAGACATTATGATGTTTATTAACGCTGGAGGCATTGACGAAACCAAGATTAACTGAAGCCCTCTAAACCATGAGATTCTGAAGATTAAAACAAACAGCAAGCTTATCAGCGGGCTTACCAAAAACCTGAAAGACCCTACGAGAAGTGCTTCCCTCGAGTACTTCTTAAGTATGCTGAGTTTCACGGGTAGTCTCAAACCTAGTATTACCGCAGATAGATAACTCATGAGCGGACCTACCCAGAAAAGAGTGTTGGATACTGAGGCAACGTATTCTTCAAACCCGTAATGTAGGGTGAGCCCGGTTAGGAACCCTATAGTTACTGGATGCTTCAGAAACTTACCTACAGCAAGCCTCTCTGAGTGCATGAAGTCCGGGATAACAACGTTTAGTGTGACGGTGAAAAACCCGTAGATAGAGGCCATGTCTAAAGTGCCGAAGAAAGCCATGCTTACGGGGAATCCTAGGAATACGGCGTTAGGGAAAACGGAAGCTAGGAATACCGCCTCCCTCACGCCGCCACCCTCGTAGCGCAATAATTTATACACGAAAACAAACACCACGAACATGAACGTCAGGAAGGAAGCTAAAACCCATAAATCCGAAACGTTTAACCCCCTCTCACCGAAGGTCTTGAAAAAAGTCAGAGGTATTAATACCCAGTAAACCACGTTAGTTAAGGTATTGACTAGGAGTTCGTAGAAAGCCTTCCCGTTGTACAGGTAGTTAACGAGTAACGCGAGGAGTATCAAGCCAGACATTACCGCTATCTCAGTCACCATTTACTGAAGACCTCGATACTAAGGTATGTTGAAGCCGAGACCCTTGAGAATCATCCTTACGGCGATGAACCATAAAACCAGCGCGAAACCTCTCCTCAAAGTTACTGACCTAGTCCTCTTAGTTATTGAAGCACCTACCTGAGCGCCTATTATCAGTGTTGGCGTCAAAGAAATCAGCAACCCCAGATCCACGTTCCCCAGGGAGTAGTGAGTTAAAGCTGACGTAACTGAAGTTATTGTGATAGCCATTGAAGAAGTTGCTACGGCGTAATGTATTAGGAAGCCTAATGATGTTAGGAGAGGCACATTCACTACCCCGCCACCCACACCAAGAAGCCCTGCTACCAAACCCGCCAAGCAACCCCCCAACACTAACAGGACATAGTTTTTCACATACCACTCCACTGAGGCATTCCCAGACCCCCTACCACCATCTCTAGTAGCTATTATCCTTAAGCCAACGAAAATTAGGACAACTCCGAAGACTATCTTAAGTAAATCAGGGTTTAACACCCTAGTAAGTTGTGCGCCGAAATATGCTGTCACCGCAGCACTTACCGACAGTAAAGTGCCGGCTCTATAAACCACGTACTTATACCTAGAGTACGCGATAGTTGAGGAGAGCATGTTGAAGAATATCGCGCCCGCAGAAGTCCCTACAGCAACCCTTATGTCAACCCCCATAATATTCAAGAGGGGGACCATCAGGAAACCCCCTCCGAGACCAAACATAGAACCCAGTATTCCCGCCGCAAGACCTATTAGGGAAGTCACCAAGTAAATCAGCACTGTACGTCCCCTAACCTATCACGAGGTTTTCTCACGTATTCTCGCTAAGCCGTCAATTAGGTTTTGCAGACTATTCCTAAACTGCGTGGGTTGCTGGCCTAGGCCTACCCTGAGGTACCCAGGTATCTCGAAACATTCGCCCGGGTTAACCAACACACCATACTCCCTGAAAAGCTCGTAGGCAACCATTAACGTGTCGCCACTCCAGGGAATCTTGGCTAGAAAATAAGCTCCAGCTCTCGGCCACACTACCTCGAAGAGGTCTCCAGCTCCGGAGTGAGCCCATTTAAGAATCTCTAAATTACTTCTCACGATGCTCTTAGCCCTCTCCCTAAGTCTCCTAAAGTTGTCTCGCTCAAGCATTACTGAAGCGATGTAATCGCTAAGTATTGAGGGCGCTATAGTAGTATAATCCTTCAAACTCCATAACCTGCTAATTAGTTTCTCAGAACCCGCCACCCACCCAACACGTAGGCCGGGCAACCCGTAAACCTTAGATAAGCCGGAAACAGACACGGCTTGATCCGATGAAGCGATCTCGAGAACGCTCGGCCTAGGCTCCTGCAACTCAGAACCCCAGTAAACCTCGTCGAAAACTAGCGTCGTACCTGTTTTCTCAGCTTCATAAGAAAGTTCCTCCAGCTCTCTTCTCGTCATATAAGTGCCTGTAGGGTTGTTAGGGTCGTTCACGAACATAGCTTTAGGTTTGTGTTGCCTCATTAAGGAAATCGCATCATCTATCGGGAAACCCCAGCCCGGCGGATTTCTCCTCAAGAATATCACACGAGCTCCTAACCACTTAAGTAGCCCGGGTACTTGCATGTAGTTTGGGACATCAACCAACACCAAATCGCTTGACCTAACCAAACCAAGAACAGTTAATAAGTTAGCTTCGGCGGAACCGTTAGTCACGAGAACGTTTTCGGGACTCACAACACCCCCATAAATTTCCGAAATCCTCTCCCTAAGCTTCGGGGAACCTTTAGTCCACCCATACCCTAACTCAACCCCAGATAATTGGTCTAGGCTTAAGCCGTAATCAAATAACTCAGCAATAGATAGTGGGTGAACACCACTATCGCTAAGCAACACCCTAGCGCTAGTTTCATGAAGACTCTGCCATCTCTCAAGACAGAATACTGGAAACCCGCTCAAGACCTCACCAAACAAAGTTTGACGCAACACCTCTGGAAGCGAGGATCCAGGCACATCACACACCAAACCAAATGTAATTTAAGGAATATAAGGGTTCAGGATAAGGA
>DAIRVF010000150.1:0-3020 GCA_036802965.1 Zestosphaera sp. | reverse complement strand
GCTTAGGTGTTTTGAGAGTCGCTATACCGCCTATCTTGATATTAACAATCCTACTAACTTTTGTCTTACTGTCTTTAATCCCCATCACAACAATACAGTTAGTGTATAGGGGTCAGGTTAGGGAGAGGTTTATTGAGGTGAGGTAATGTGTTCGTGAAACCTGGTGTGTTGGTTGAGGTAAGAGATCTAGTAAAGATATATAAGTATAAGGGTGGTGAGGTTCAGGCTCTCAAGGGAGTTACTGCGTCTTTCGAGCCGGGGACGCTGACGTGTGTTATGGGTCCTTCAGGTTCTGGCAAGACCACACTCCTGAACTTGATAGGGGGTATTGACACACCGACCGGCGGTCAAGTAAGTGTTGGAGGTATTAAGGTTCACACACTTAGGGGTGTGGAGCTAGATAGGTATAGGTTAGTGAATGTCGGCTTCGTCTTCCAAGCACTTAACCTAATACCTACCTTAACAGCGTTAGAGAACGTTATGCTTCCCGCTCAGATGGCTGGCGTCAGTAGGCAGGAATCAGCTAGGAGAGCTCTTGAGTTGCTACGGTTGGTCGGGCTAGGAGATAAGGCTAGTAGATATCCTGAGGAGTTGAGCGGTGGTGAGCAACAAAGAGTAGCTATAGCTGTGGCGTTAGCTAACGATCCCTCACTAATCATAGCTGACGAGCCAACGGCAGAGCTCGACTCACAAAACGCGAGAAACGTTGTAGACATACTCGTTAAGTTAGCTAGGGAATACGGTAAGACAGTGATTCTAGCAACACACGACCCTAGGGTAGCTGTTAACACAGACAGGATACTAAGGCTGGAAGACGGCAAGTTGGTTGGTGAGGTTAAGCCTATAGACCTAGAAAAAAGTGTTGTGGGCGCAACCCCGCGTGAAGCCTCGGTAACGCTCTCGGAGATAATAAAAGTTAAGATAGCTAGCGTAGAGAAAGAAATAAGAGATGTTGAAGAGATGTTCAGAGATAATAGGTTATCAGCTGAAGAATTCTACTCAAAAGTATCGAGACTAAGACTCATTAAGGAGGCTCTAACAGAATTGCTAACTTCCATAGGTAGCTCCTGAACGCTTAACTCACGTAAGACTTTTCTCTAACATTACTCGGTAAGTATAAGCTCGCACGAAAACAGCAAACCTTAGTTGGTTACGTGAGGTCTTGCCCTAAAAACACGAAATATAAATCTATGACAGGAGATACTTACGTAAGGCGACGTGACGTGCCTAGGAATTTGTGTGGTGAGCTAGGTAAGTTAGTTGAGGTAGATCCTGAAGTTACAGGATTAGGCGTTTTCGTTGCTTATACGATAGCTTGGAGTGAGGGTAACGTAGTTAATGTAGATCCCTTCTCTGACGCTGTGGATAATCTCTTGAGGGTTACTAGTCTTAAGTATGATATTAACACGCTTAAGGATAATGAGATCATAAGAGCTTATAGAGACTTTTATTGGAGACTCAGCATAGACCCAACTAAAACTAGACCTTCTAATGAAGCCTTAATTAGGAGACTCCTCAAGGGCTCTTTCCCTAGACTCAACCTCGTAGTTGATGCTGGAAACATAGCGTCCGCTGAGACGCTCATACCTATAGGTCTTTATGACTTAAAGTATGCCACATATCCGTTTAAGTTAACGCTTTCCGCAGGTGGTGAGATATTCAAACCGATAGGAGGGAAACCCGAGATCTTAAGGAGTGGTATCCCAATACTAGTGGATTCCAAAGGTACGGTGATGCACCTATACCCTCATAGAGATAGTATCGATACCATGATTAGAGAAGACACGAAGGAAGTGTTAATAGTTGGTGCGGGCGTTGCTGGAGTGCCTGTGAAGCTAGTGATTAAAGCAACAGAGAGAGTAGCTGAATTACTGAGTAGAGCTGGTTGGCGCTGGTGTGATGAATCCGTGGTCAAGCCGAGTGAGTTGAGAGAAATTCCTTGAACTTTAACGGGCTGTTCAAAGTTCCTGATGCTAAAAACTATATGTTTAAGTTTTCATTAATTCTCTTTCCTTGTAAGCGCCGAGCAACGCGTAAATTAAGATGATTATTAAGGCTACGCCTACGTTATAGCTTGACATAGATAGCCATGAAGCTATTACTAGTAGCACTAACCCTAGGAAAACTCTCGTTACCGCAGGATTCGTAGCGAATACTTTCTTGGACGTTGCTTTAGGTTCGGTTCCGTAGTACCAGACACCATTAACGTAAAGTATGATAACCCACGGAAGTAAAGAGAGTTCGTTGAGGGGAGGAGTTAATGTCGTTGCTACGGCAATTATTAAGGACATCACGAGCACCGTAAAGTCTCTGAAACTTGTTGATACCTTAACGTGTTTGAAGGTTAGGAAAGCACTTAATAATATAGCTACTGAGGTCAAGATCAGGTTGATTAACTCAGGCAGGCTCACTCACACATCACCTCAAATAACTAGGGATTCCAGAGAGCTTAAGTCTGTGTTCAGCCTGATCCTGAGCTTTCCCTCAAAATCTAGTGTTCTCTTATCAACTTCTTTGAAGGGTATATACGTGAGTTCGCCGACGCTCGTAGACGCGAAGGTTATTTTACCTCTATAATAATTGTTTGCGTTCATTATGTATGAGTCAGCTAATTTCTCTACTAGTACGGAAGCTATTAGGGGTGGTACTGCTCTAGCTTGCGAGGGCATACTCGCCTTAACCTTCCTAGATAGTAGCTCGTTAATGAGTTTGAGAGCAGGTGCTTCCTCAACCCTATCTGGTGGTATTGGCCTACCAGCACTTACTTCAAGAACGTCGAGTACTGATCCCTCAACTAATGGTGCGATACCGACCACCAACAACTTTATCGAGGACTCAGCACCCTTCTTGAGTAGGAAACCCTTCACGTAAGAGAACCTAGCCTCAACCACGTAGTAGGGTATGTAGTAGGTTCCCTGTCCCCGCACAATACTTACCTCACTCGCCCCGGTCTTACTGTAAACGACTTCCTTAACCCGAGCGGTAATCTCAAGTAAGTCTTGTAAAGGTCTCTTATGTAC
>DAIRVF010000149.1:0-3024 GCA_036802965.1 Zestosphaera sp. | reverse complement strand
GTCTTATAAAGACTTCTGAGTAGGTGGTGGGGGTTCCGTGAGTAAGTCGAGGTTTGGTGAGGTAGGCGTTTACGCGTCGGTAATCATGGCCATAATCCTAGCAACCCAACTCTCAATCTACGCTCACTTCCTGAGTGAGGTAAGGCAACAGCAAAGCTACTTCCCGGAGATCCAGCAAATCGATGCTTTGAGGAGAGCTGAGAACATACACATCAAATACGAGGTGAGGGAGAACGCAGTCTACGCGAGACCCACCGTGAGGACCTCGATAAAGTCTTTAGTGGTGTACGGACCTGCGAACGTAGCGCACAGCAACCCCGTAGACATAGAATTAAGCCCCCTCACGTGGACTAGAGTAGTTGAGGGAGACCTAGTCAGACTCTTAATCGAAGGCAACTACGTTCTAGGCTTAATCACGGAGAACGGGAACCTAATAACTTGGATCCCGCAGCAGGCGATCTTCAGCAACTCAATCGCTACCTTACTACCAGCGGTAAGGTATCAGAGCTTCTTGAACGATCACCCAAGGTACGTAGGGTTGGTGACGAGTGCCTCACCCAGTGGATCAGTTTGCGATGCGGCACTCGGTACTGAATGTGTTGGTGTGCTGAACGCGTCATTCCCTAACGAACGTAAGGTAATCATTAACGCGCCAGCACTGTACGCCGACCTAATAGGCGTTTACGCGTGGGTTGAGGGACCCGTGAACATCTCTCTGAAGATAGTGTTTGCTGAAAATAACTTCGATAATCCCGTCAACCTAACTCTCTACTATTTACTGCTACCCCATAATTCCCGAGTAGAGGATGTCGTGACTTACAGTTATCACGTGAATAGCTCGAAAACCGTCACACAACCACTCAAGAAGGTTGTTGTTAAGGAATACGTTAGGAAAACAGTCTTGGTTGACTCAGTGAGTTTAGTTATCAGTGATTCAGTAACTCGTGCTGGAGTCTTAATAATACTTGCGTTCACGCTGAGTCTGCCGTCAGGTCAATACCCGCAGAACCCGACGATAATGCTTGATATCGAGTTATTAGGGGTGCGAGTGCCTTGAGTTTCGAAGCAAGATATCATAGGTTCGTAGTAATCAGCGACGTATCATTAATTAATGAGAAGGTCTTCGGTCCTCTCAGGCTTAAGCACTTGATATACGTCTTCCTCGCGTTAATCGCTCTCTGGAGAGCTATCTGGTCTGGGACACCCCAACTACTCGGATTCTCTGTCCTAGCCACTTCCCTAGCGCTCGCTTCAGCTACTTACCCGAAGAAATCACTCTCTCTGGAATCCCTCGTGTTAGCTACTATGCTATCATTGATTGAGTCACTAACACTTAAGTTGAGGTTGGTTAAGTCTTGAAGCTCGTCATCCCCTACACGCTGAGAAGGTTCGCGGACTTCACCAAGTTAGGTGGTGGCAGGGTAATTCTCTCCCCGTACGACTTAGAGAGCTTAGTTTTTGAGGACTTGAGAGTGCAGCCGAGAATAACTATAAATTCCTGGAGTGATCTCAGCGAACCCGTTGAGACCGGCGGCGCCTGCAGGAACCCGGTATACGTTTCTAGAGAGCTTATTGAGTGTTCGGCAATAGCCGGGTTCTCACACCTCGAGCACGGGGTTGCTGTGGTGAGGGGTTCCAGGAACTATAGGGTAATCACGAAAGACGAGGTATTCACTGGCGCGACGCTCGTCACGGACTCGAGACCGGGAGCTTTCGTGGTCGCGGTGCATGACGGAAGTAGAGCACACGTGGTTCTAGCTAGTTATGAAGACTACGTAGTCTACCGAGACGCTTACGAGGCTAAGCCTGTTAAGTGCTCGCTAGGCTTTAAGATAGCTACGTGCGTCTTCAGCGATGGTAGGTCTCTAATTATTCGAGGAAGTGACGCGTACGAGGTTGGTTTCCCGGCTGAGGCCGTGGCAAGCACTCTTAGAGGACCCCTACTCAGGTCTGGTGAGTGGCTCCTCTACGCTGGTGAAGAAGACTTGAAGCCCTTGCTCAAGTCTAGAGCTCGGTTCGCTGGATTCATTCAAGGACTCCCAGCATTCAGGGAGGGGAGTAAGCTAAAGATTCTTGAGTCAGGAGCTCTAGTAGATTACGTAGACGTGGAAGGGAACGCGAGTGCTTGGGATCTAGTAGTCGAGGATTCCGGGGAAACCCTCAGAGTGATCGATTTAAGGCATGAGGAAATCCTGCGAGTACCTAAAGACCCAGAAGCCTCCTGCTGGGCCACCAAGCACGGAGTACTCTGCTGCAGAAGGCTTTGGTGTGGTTTAGTAGATCCCGGGAAGACCGCGGTAGACCTGGAGATCTCGTCGGGGAATACCTACTCACTAACCATTCACTCAAGCACCCCGCTTAAGGTAAGGCATAAGGGGGGAGAGGTGATGTGTTCCGGCGACTGCGAAATAACCGAGGATGAAGCCTCAACACCTAGGGAACGTAGATTCAGTATAGTATTAGAGCACCTGCTAGGCACTACGGAAGCGGAAGTAGTCTTCAAGCCTCCACGCATCGAAGTATTTACCTCAAGAACACCGCATCCCGAGCATGGGGTATGAGCTAAAGAAAATATTTATATGTGGGTTTCAAGTAATAGTTTTTGAGGGTGACTTAATTGAGTAAGAGAATCGTCGCAATACTTCTAGCTATCCTCTTCCTAGCGCCGGTAATAACCCTCACAACACAGCTAGCCAGGGCATCCGGCGGGGTAGGAATACACGACGACTTCCCGCACGCTAGAGTAGCGGTAACTTGGGTAGTAGACGGAGACACAATCCACATCTCACCCCCAGTACTAGTCCAGGGAGCGTATAGGACGATAGTGAGGTTAGCAGATATTGACGCACCCGAACCCGACCCACCCGGAGGCGCTGAAGCAAGAGACGCACTAATTAACTTACTAGCTCAATACGGCGGCGTGATCTACCTAGACATAGACAAGACTAACGGGGTAGACGAATACGGAAGAGTAATCGCGGTAGTCTACGCGAGAATAGATGACACCACATTACTGAACGTTAA
>DAIRVF010000148.1:0-3032 GCA_036802965.1 Zestosphaera sp. | reverse complement strand
GGTGAGGTTTTTCCAGTGGTATCACGTGTACCACTGGGTGATTACAAGGAATGGTTTTCTCGCCATAGGCGGTAGGGACGCGGCGCAGAATGAGAAGATTGTTCGGAAACTCATGAAAGACAGGGACATATTCATGCATGCGGATATACAAGGGGCCCCGGTATTCTTAGTGTTTACTGAGGGTCGTGAAGTGCCAGAGGAGGATTTATATGAGGTGGCTGTCTTAGCAGCTTCTTATAGTAAGGCCTGGAAAGAGAAGTTGCGGGCATTAGATGTTTTCTGGGTTAGTGGATCTCAGGTGGGTACTGCCGCGCCGGCCGGCCAATACCTGCCTAAGGGTTCCTTCATGATATACGGTAAGAAAAACTATATCAAGGGCGTTAAATTAAGGGTCTCAATAGGTATTCAAATCCATGACAACAAGTACTACGAATTAGTTGCAGGGCCCCCGGAACTCTTGAAGAGTAGGTGCTGTGCTTTAATCACTTTAGAGCCGGGCGATGCCAAGCCTGAAATCGTGGCGAAGGAATTCACAGAATTACTCCGGAAAACCGGGTACGTAGTGAAGGATCTTAAATTAGACGACGTGATTAGGTATGTGCCAGGCCCTTCCAACATAACTGAGAAGATAGTGGTTGGGTAAGGTCTGAGCAAGCACTTCCTGACGGGTCGCGAGCGCTGAAAAATATATTATCCTACTACACGTATATTTACTTGGTGTGAGTTTGAAGGTCAAATTGTTCGCTCAAACTAATTACCCTAAAATATCTTCTGACACCCCGCTCACGCGGGCTAGGGCGGTCATGCGTGACTTAAGCCTTAGGTTACTCCCCGTAGTTAAAGAAGGTAATTTCCTGGAAGGTATCTTGCGTAGGGAGCACGTCCTGAGTGTCTCCTCAACCAAGTCCGACATAATGGTCTCGCAAGTCATGGAGAACCCGCCCGTAGTTTTCAAGGCCGAGGAGGATGCACGCAGAGCTTTCAAGATCATGCTAGAGTTTGATGAGTGGTACGTGCCCGTAGTCAATGAGGACACCGGGAGATATGTGGGGATATTATCGCTTGATTCCTTCCTGCGCACAATGCTTCAGAAAAACGTTAAAGAACATGAGAAACGTCTCTCTGAGATAATGACTACTAAGGTGGAGTACGTCGTTCCCGAAGACTTCATTAGTAGGGTGTGGAGGAAAATGATAACTTTCAGGTATGCAGGCTTCCCAGTAGTTAGGGAGAAAGACTTAGTAGTCGTTGGTATAATAACCCAGCACGACCTACTTAAGAAGGGGTATACTAGGATAGAGCTAGAGTCTGAGTCAGGACCTAGATTAGGTCCTCGAGTGAAGGAAGCGATGACAACCCCTGCAATAACCTTGAAACCCTACAACAAAGTCTTCGATGCTCTCAACTTGATGATCAAGAACGACTTCGGCAGGATACCCATAGTCGATGATTCTAACGCCCTCGTAGGAATAGTGGATAGGAGTGATTTGTGTAAGTCTTATTTGGGGGGTGGTAAGCCTGGTTAAGGTATATACCCCTCGCAGATTACGCGAGAAAAACAGGTGGTTAAGGAGTGACGGCAAGCCGAACTTCAAAGACAGGCTATACTCTAAAGAACCCGAATTAAGTCCCTTAGTGAGGAGGGACGTACCGCCAATCAACACCTTAACCAGCGTCCTCAGAACGTGTGAAATCATGAGCTCTTATAACACGCGCTTAACGGCCGTGACTTCCGGGAGAGGGAATATAATCGGTGTTGTCACCGCCATGGACATAGTAGATTATCTTGGCGGGGGGTCCAAGCACGGCTTAATAGGCGCTTCAGGTTTCGAGACAATACATGAAGTCCTTAACTTAAGTATCGGCAAAATAATGAATGAAAACCCGATTTACGTCGGTATCGACACACCGCTCTATAAGGTGCTTGAGTTAATGATTAACTACGGGCTGGGCGCTATACCCGTGACTAAGGAAGACGATTCCTACGCGGGGGTTTTAACAGAGCTTGAGATAATGAAGTACCTTTCCGTTAAGTACGTGGGGGTGCCTGTTCATAAGGTCATGACGAGGGAGGTTCTCTCCGTCAACTCTAGCACGTCTTTAGAGGAAGCTATGTGGATGATGGTATCGTTGGGCGTTAGGAGATTGCCGGTAATAGATGGGAACCAGATTAAGGGTATGCTGACCTGGAAAGACGTCGTGGACTTGATAGGTACTCACAAGATTTACGAAATGCTTAAATATGGCTTATTAAGGGAATTCAAGTCTTTAAGAGTTTCCGACGTCATGAGCACGAGCGTCGATGTGGTGAGCCCACACGCGGATTTAGGCGAGGTCGCTTCCATGATATTGAGGACGACCACCTCATCACTTCTGGTGGTTGAGAATGGGGTTGTTATAGGTATAATAACTGAGAGAGACGTTATTTATGGGTTGGTGACGAGTTAAAATGCCTCCTAGAGTGACATCATATATGAGCTCTCCAGTCATAACAGCTAAGAAAAACGATAACTTAGCACACATTAGGAACTTAATGATCAGGCATAAAATAGGGAAGGTAGTCATAACGGAGGAAGATGGGGAGACCATATACGGGATAATAAGTAAGAGTGACTTCGTCCGAATCCTCTATAATCGCAAGAAATACATAAAACCTCTCGAAATGTTATTCGCTTACGAGATCGCCACAACTCCTGTATTAGCGGTCAGCGATAACAGAACCATTAAGGCGGTAGCGCAAATCATGGTGAAGAGGAACATAGGTTCTCTCCTAGTCCTCGACAAAGACCAGAAGTTGATAGGTATAGTGACTAAGGCGGATCTCGTGAGAGCTTATGCTGAGAAGTATCACGGCGTATATAAGGTGGAGGACTTCATGAGTAGAAACCCTCCTACGGTCTCGTTATCTCACTCCGTATTTTACGTCATCGATTTAATGAGTACGAGCGGCGTGGGTAAGGTGGTTGTTGTAGAGAAGGGAAAACCCGTCGGCGTGATAACTAAATCTGATATCATGTTCCTGAATATTGAGG
>DAIRVF010000147.1:0-3042 GCA_036802965.1 Zestosphaera sp. | reverse complement strand
ACTTACTCTAAACCACCGAACTTTCCTTCAGGGGTTTCAGCTCCTTCTCTCCCTTTCTCCTCTTTCTTCATGGGGGTGGCTGCTATAACGTCGTCAACCTTCAATATCGCTGTAGCGGCTTCTGTAGCAGCTTTAATGACCTGCTTCTTAACTATGACTGGGTCAATTACCCTCGTCGTAGTCATGTCCTCCAATATCTTACCACTCAGCACCTCTATCCCGGCATTAACCTTACCTTCACTGTGAAGCCTCCTTAAATCCATTATGGTTTGTAAGGGATCCATACCCGCGGACTGCGCGAGTATAGACGCTATCTCTTCTAAAGCGTCCGCGAAGGCTTGAATAGCTAGTTGTTCCTTACCGCTAACCTCCTCAGCTTTCTTCCTCAGTCTGAGAGCTAGCTCAACCTCTACGGCGCCACCACCAGGAACTATCTTGGGATCTCTGAGTATGTTGCGCAATGAGTGTAACGCGTCGTTGAAAGACCTCTCAGTATCGTCGAGTATCATGTCGCTGGAGCCTCTTATCAGTATGGTTACTGCCTTCGGGTTCTTACAACCTTCAACAAACACCATCTTCTCATTACCTACCCTCCTCTCCTCAACTAGTTCTGCGTAGCCTAGGTCATTAGGCGTTAAGTCCCTCACGCTAGTGACTATCCTCCCTCCAGTAGCTCTCTCTAGTTTCTCCATGTCTGATCTCTTAACTCTTCTTACTGCTAGTATTCCTTTCTTTGCTAGGAAGTGTTGAGCGACGTCATCAATACCCTTCTGACAAATAACGACGTTAGCACCAGTAGCAACAATCTTCTCAACCATATCCTTAAGAACCCTGGTCTCCTCATCTAAGAACGTCTTTATCTGGTCCGGAGAAGTTATGTTTATCTTAGCTGTTATATCAGGCTTCTCGATCTCTAGCGGCGCGTCAATTAAGGCGATCCTAGCTTTCTCAACTCTCCTAGGCATGCCCGGGTGGACAACCTCCTTATCTAACACTATACCGCTAATTAGTTTTGTCTCAGCTAATGAAGCACCCTTCTTCTTCTCTATCTTAACGTTGTCTAGCTTCACGTCGTAAGTCCCGTCAGGCCTCTTCTCAGCAACTCTCAAAGCGGCTTCAATACTTAAGTCTATCATGTAGTCTATGATGTCCGGGGTTGCTATATACTTAGAAGCTAGTACCGAGTAAACCACATTCCTTAACTCACGCTTAGAAGCTTCCAAACCCTCCGGTGTTTCTAGGTCGTGCACGTGAATCTTCACGCCAAGCTCGTCAAGCATTTCAAGGGCCATGTTAGCCGCTTTCTTATAACCCTCAATTATTATCGTTGGATGTATGTTCTGGTCGAGCAATGCCTCGGCCTTACTCAGTAACTCACCGGCAAGAACAACCGCTGACGTAGTGCCGTCACCTACTTCGGCGTCAGTAGCTTTAGCTACCTCAACAAGTAACTTAGCGGCAGGGTGTTGAATCTCCATCTCCTTAACTATAGCCGCGCCGTCATTAGTTACGGTTACGTCACCGAAAGAATCAACCAACATTTTATCCATGCCTCTAGGACCTAAGCTAGTCTTAAGTATTTCAGCTAATGCCCTAGCAGCTATTATGTTATTTCTTAAAGCCTCACGACCGTAGGTCCTCTGCGTACCCTCCTTAAGGATAACTACGGGTATACCGTAAAGAGCCGACATGTTTGATCCCATTAACTCATCATTAAACGGTTCTATTTAAGCTTTTCGGTTCCTGAAAACCATTAAAGCTTATTAACCCCAATACTAAAACAAAGACCAATCTTAAATCATCTGATTAAAGAACTTCAAGAAACAACTACTAAGAATCTCACGTCTTCCTAAATTTCACTTAAACCCCCACTATACCAGGAAACGCTGGTTAGTGATGTGTTATCCTCTCACACTGAACACATTTATTTAGTTTCAGGATTCTTGATTATTAGGCTGAGGTGACGTGTATGTCGAGCACGACCGAGAAACAAACCTTAAATGAAGCTAGGATAAGGCAAGCTATGCTAATGCTTGAGAAGATAGTTAATGACTCAAGTATACCGAGGAATATTAGGAGAGCCGCGATAAACTCACTAAACATGTTGAGGGATTCTTCACTAACACCCGGCGTCAGAGCCGCGAACGCTGTGAGCATTTTAGATGAGGTGACTCAAGACCCTAACATGCCAATGCACGCTAGAACAGCTATATGGAACGTCATAGCAGTACTTTCAACAGTAAAAGACTAAAGCACTGTAAGAAAATGACGTGAAAAACTGGTATCGAGGTAGTTAACTCGATGTTTTTGAGAGCTCGTGTTAGAGGAATATACTCAACAGCGATCTCTAAGATACTGAGTGAGAACGGAGTAGAGTTAGTGGACGTGACGCCGTCTATAGCATCTAGACTCAAGATAAGTGAGAATAGAGGAGTGCCTGCTGACGTGACAGTCAAGACAGAAAATGATAACTTATCGCAGGTGATGTTGATAGGGTTCCCTGACGCGGTGAGTAAGGTTTCGGAGATACTGGAGATGAACATTCCTGACATGCTAGTGTTTAAGCCTTTAACAGGTCTCTACACCACGTTTAAGACCCGCATCACGGGGTACGAGGGTAAGGAGTGTGTGGCTCTGAGTCCGTGGGGTAAGGCGGTTTTAGTAGATTATAAGGAGTGCACGCAGGATAGGGAGATCCCCGCCACAACAATAAAACTAATCACGAATAAAGACAGCAAGATAGTGATCTCGGAGAACATAAGGTTGGTGGGTAAGTACGCTATAATAGGGAGAGGCTCTAACATCACCTTCAGTCACTTCATAAGGAACAGGAAGAGAATCACGGAATTGATTGATGTATCAGCAAAATACCTGCGGGAAGGCTTCAGCATAAGGTGGAGAAGCAACGCTGATGAGGCAAGCCTGGTAGACATAATGAGTGAGTTAGAGGAACTCACCAAAAAATACGAAGACCTGGTAAGGAAGGTTCAGAAAGCGCCTTTACTGGAGATAGTGTATGAGGGTGAGTCAGCTAGGTTCTAC
>DAIRVF010000146.1:0-3043 GCA_036802965.1 Zestosphaera sp. | reverse complement strand
AACCTAATGAACCTCCTAAGGTTTCTAATGTTCGCTGGATTCCGGTCATAGTACCTCTAATCTCTATAGGTATGATTTTTGTGAGTGTCGCTGAGATTACCGGTCCTATCAACGTAGAACCTGCTTGACCTAATATGAATGCTGTTGTCGCAAGGATAATAGGGTTGAGGTTCGCTCCCCCCGCAATTCCTAGCGTGGCTTGGGAGAGGGTTATAGAGAGTGATCCGAGCATCCCTAACTTAAGCAAATGTTTATCAACGTTCTTGAGGTTTGCGAGGATTAAGGAAAGTATTATGCTGGAAGCTATGGAGAGACTTGTGATCCCGCCTAACTCAACTTTACTTACGCCGAGCCAGTTGACTACGTAGATAGAGCCGTAAGTGCTTGAAACCCCTGTAGCTATCGGGAGTAACATAGCCGTGTAAACGTGGACTCTCAGAGCTTTGAAGATCTCGCCCCTATTCTTTACTAGGTTGTAAGCTAGGCTTCTCATGTTTGAGTTATTTCGTCTATAGCTGTAGGTTTCCTTAAACCCCTTAATCCTTAAGATAGTTACTAAGGCACTAATTATACCGGATAGTATGAAGCCTGCTCTAATGCCTCTCAAGCCGTACGCGTCGTATAGGTAGCCACCTACTAATGGCATGAAAAGCCACGGCAGGCTTGGAAATGCTTGAAGAGCTATGAAGCCCTTCAGAGTCTTATCCTTAGGTAGTGAATCCATGATTATCGCTGAGAGCGCTGGTTGATAGAAGTGTAGTGCCTCATCTAAGATCCATACTAGAGCTAAGAACTTCCAATTATTAGCGAATGCGTAAAGAAATTGAACGATAGTTATTCCTACGGTGCCGATCACTATCATCTTAACCCTGCCCACGTAGTCCGTGAGCAACCCCCCGGGGATTAAGGCTATGGAAAGCGTTAGAAGACCTGCAGATTTAACTAAGGCTATGGAGAAATCGTCTGCGCCGAGATTCTTAGCGTAAAGGGTGAAGAACGGCTGAACGAGAGCTCCGCTAAGACTAAAAAGAAACCAAGAGAAAGCCATAACCCCAACGTTACCTCTAAGCAAGTACCTGAACTCGCTGAGCCCACGCACCAGCAACTTCATAACCGAATCGTTCATCAATAGACCGCCACGCCAACATAATTATGTTAGGCTTATAAGCCATAGAATCCGGAACGAGCTACGTATGAAACCAAGACCTTACCTCAATAACAAAAACTTTAAAAGTCATCTCGATATTTATTTAGGGCCCGTCGTCTAGCCTGGTTAGGACGCCGCCCTGACACGGCGGAGGTCCGGGGTTCGAGTCCCCGCGGGCCCACTATTCTCTCATGTTTTAGTGATTGAGTTTTTACATATTCACCGTTTTTAAGCCTAGAGTTGTAATTATATTTTTGGGTTTGAATCTTTAGCTGGTGATGTGTGTGTTCAGTGTTAAGTATTCAGAGGGCTTACTTTTCAGGAAGTATGTGTTGAGTTCTACTAAGCCTCTTAGCGACATCCCTATCAGGGTTTCTGGCGAGGGCTTCTTGATAAGGGGTTTGAGTCCGGATAAGAGTGTTTTAATGGAGGTAAGTATCCCTAGTAGTTCTTTCGCGGAGTATGACGCGAGCGGTGTTAATGATCTTACCTTAGAGAGGGATGAGGTTGGTAAAGTCCTTAAGAAAGTCGGTAGAAACGACGTCATACAGCTAGGGTACGAGGAGGGAAGCGGGGTCGTTAAAGCTAAGTTGATAAACAGTAAGTCAGGCGTTGAGAGGAGTTACGATATAAGGATCGCCGGACTGGAAGGTCCGGTAGACCCCATACAGGTGGAGTTGCCGGTAACAATTAGGGTTGAGACCTCAATACTTCAGAGAATAATAAAAGACGTTAAGCTGGTTGGCGAGGAACTAACCATAAAGTATTCTAAAGACGCAGTGGAGTTCACTTCCTTAAGTGAGGGGAGGGAATACAGAATAGTTCTTGAAAGAGGTAAACACCTCCTCGAACTAACTTCTAATACTCCGGGAACCGCTACCAGCACGTACGACGTAGACTTGCTTAAGGCAGTCCTACCTGTTTTAACCATCTTCGACGTAGCAACTATAGAATTCGGTCCTTCACTGCCGTTGAAAATAAGTCTTTCGAGTGAGGAAGGCGTGAACATAACTTCCTGGATAGCTCCGAGGTAGGTCACGGCTGGAGTTCCGTTTCCCGTAATCACCGAGTTTTCTGAGAGGGAACAAGACCTAACTTCAGAGCTAGCTCAGCAGCCTTCTCTACAGCTTCTTCAGGACTGCTTGCCGAGACATTGAACGTTATGTTCGTGTTAACTAGCCTTATCCTATATCTCTTACCGCCCTCAACTAAGACTTCCTCAAGTACTTCCAGCGCTGGCTTACTCATGAGTTACACCAAATATCTTACACTAAAGAGTAAAATTTAAGTATGGGGGGTAGTGTATTTAATCTAAAAAATAATTACAGGACTTAATAACTCTTTCAAGTCTTGCTTACTTTTCTGGGGAATGTTAAGGCTACGTTTATCCAACCGAGTATTCCGCCGAAGATTCCTGCAATAGATGCCCAAATCCATGCAACGAAGAGCTGCATGTATGGATCTGTGGTTATGTGTGGGTAGGAACCCGTGAAGTATACTCCTAGAAACATTGATAAGCCGTTGAATGCTGCTAACGTGCTCTCACCCAGGAACTTATTCTTCAACAAGACAAACACTAAGAGAGTGACGAACACGAAGTTTCCTATAGCTACATGTATTATGAACGGGGCTTCAACAGCCGTGGCCAAACCTAACGACAGAGCGAGCCAGAATACACCGCCCAAGAACCCGCCAAACGGGAAGGCTATGAATATCTTCTTTAAAGCCTCGGGCTTCGCACCAAAGGTGAAGTACTCGGCCCATGCTATAAAGGAGACCCAGAGAGGGAGGTTATAATTCCCCAACAACATGCCGAAAGGTAATGAGAGAGCAACTGTTATAGCCACAGCTATAGGGAAAGGTATTGTATACTTTATCTGCTCACCCATGTTGATC
>DAIRVF010000145.1:0-3068 GCA_036802965.1 Zestosphaera sp. | reverse complement strand
AACTAATAGTGCATAAAGACTTAATTAATTTATTGTAGTAAGTCACAAACCTGCAAGTACCAACGTAATCTCCTTCGTGAAAAACTTTGAAAGAGTATAGCATGTAATCAGAACCTATGACTTCATTATCACTAAACACCACCCTAAGACCCTCAACACTCAGAGTTCTACTCAGGGACTCGCTAATCAAGGAAGCATGCTCGTGCAGATCCTCAATAAAGTAGATATCTTTAGGTTCATGACTACATATGAAAATAAACTTAATTCCCTTGGGAGCAAGCGCTTCAGGGCTGGAGAGCCAGCACTCCACGAATGATCCCACCTCGTTATAGGAAAGCAAAGTTTAAATAAGGGGGTTGTGTGGTAGCCGGGCGGGGATTCGAACCCCGGTCACGGGGGTTCTTCCCACGTGGTCCAAAGCCCCGCATCCTTGGCCGCTAGACGACCCGGCTCCATGATTTTCTTATTGTAACACGGCTTAAATGTTTTTCCGCGTACGCTTCTTCGCGATTACGTAAAGCGCTATAGCGAGTGTTGCTTGAGGAGGTGTGGAAGGGTCGAGCTCACCCACCATCACGTGATCTCCTAAACTAAGCTCTGTTTTAGAGGGTGGTGTGTCACCGCCATTAACTACCAGAGCTACCTTACCTTTCAAGTCGCTTGCTACTTCTTCTATATCCTTAGAAACCTCCGTCTTAGCCAACACTAAGACCCTATCAGGTTTTAACAAATCGATGACGTCCTGAGGCGTTGGCAGGATAAGCAACGGCTTACCTAACCTAAACAAGTACTTACTAACCTCAGGAACTCCTGTCTGAGCCGCCATACCGGAAACTCTGGTGAAGACTAAGCTGCTTTTTAAATTAATTAAACCATATACCATCTTAGCGAAATCTATCAACCTCTGAGGGGACGAGACATTATTGACTACCACCACCAATTCTAGACCGCTTTCAACACCCCCAGACATCCCCGCACCCTCACGATCTCGATCCACCACTTCTACCCACCCTTCACGCACGTTAAAATCGCTCGATATCAACCTCACAAATATCTTGTAAACATGTTTTATTAAAATAGTTGATTTCCTCAAGCATCTAAGTGCTTAAGCAGTTCGAGAGCTATCGCTTTAGCTAGCGGTGGCGGAACTGCCTCTCCCACCTGATTATATTGCTGATCCCTCCCCCCTAAAAACGCGTGGTTATCAGGAAATCCCATCAATCTAGCTTGTTCCCTCACGGTTAACAACCTATTCTCGAAGGGGTGTATGAACCTCGAAGAACCTAAAACCGTCGGCGCAACTCTGTAAGGGTGTAGCTTTATTAGGTTAGGTAGCAAACGCCCCTCAGCACCTTCATACATGACCGCCGAACCACCCCATTTAAGCCTAAGAGCTTTCTTAAGCTTAGACTTACTAAGACTAGGTGGTGGTTCATGATTAGGTATCTGAGGGTCTACAGAAGGTTCAGGAAGGCCCGAGAGCGCTTCTGCCACAGTGACTGTCTTACTCATCCTAGGCGGGTTTATGATGATGTTAGAAGCGAATACCCTGAGTCTTCTTGACGGGGTCCCGTAATCCTCCGCTCTAAGAAGATTGAAGTAAACCTCATAACCAACTCTACCGAATTCTTCCTTGAGCGCCGAACGCAAATCCCCGTCTAGTATCGCGGGCACGTTCTCCATCACGAAGTAGCTTGGTCCTAAACATTCAAGGACCCTTATGAATTCCAGAACTAGTTTACCCGTATCGTCTTTATACAGCCTATCTAAGGGGTCCTTCATTCTCCTAGGGTTAGAACCTGTGAAAGGCTCGCAGGGTGGGGAACCTATCAGTACGTCTACCTTCAAGTTATTAATGAGGTTACGTAGTCTCCAACACTCAAGCCCGCGCACATCCTCCGATATAACTAGTGATCTAGGGAAGTTAGACACGTAAGTCTTAACAGAAGCTTCATCAATATCCACCGCTAAGACGGGCTCGAAACCTGCCTCATAAAACCCCCTTGTAAACCCTCCCCCACCAGCGAATAAATCAACTAGTGAGTTCCTTCTCCTCATTAGATATTTCCTCTTCAAGTTTAGCGATCATACTCTTCAGAAGTTCCTTCGCCGCAGTATTGTCCTCCGGACTTAAATCAGCCCCGCATTTAGGGCACTTAAAGTCGTTCTCGTAAGCTTCGTCGAAGGTCAGCCTAACGCCATCAACGTCACACACGAAGAACGTATTATTAGATTCGAAGTTTAGCCTAGCTTTAAGCTTATTTAAAACTTCCTTCTTCCTCTGAAGAAGTATTTGATTGAGTCTACCACCATCTATAAACCAAGTATAGATAAACCTCCCGTCCTCAGGACTTTGCCTCCTCTTATAAGCGACGATACCTAGTGAGTGCAACTCGTATAAAGCCCTCCTAACCTCCTGCTCGTTAATACCTGTTTCTGAAACAATCTCGGAATCCGTCAACTCCTTATTATGCTTGATTAAGGTCTCGAAAACAGCCTTGCCCGAATCCCCTATGTATTCCTCGATAAACTTAGATAACTCATCTAACTTTCTGAGCTTACTCAACCCTAATCACCTTCTTCCCCTTAACCGACGGCTCTATATAATACTTCGCATCAGAGAAAATAAGGTGTAGTTCCTTACCCTCAAAAAGTCTATCCAAGAAAATCGCTAAGGCTGCAACCTCCGAGTGTGGTTGGTGACCTATAGCGACATTGAAGTCCGCTAATTCGTAGAAAATCCTCGGGACCTTAGAAGCACCAACTACCACCAGCAAATCCTTGGAGAGTGATTTTATGGTGTTGATTACGTCATCCACGTGCAAGCCATACATCGTTAGATGAACCACAGAGCCGCCGAGACTCTTCCACTTTTTAACGAACTCAACACTAGAAACACCTGAAACATACTCGAAGCCACCGCAACCCCACCTCTCACAAACCTTCCTCAAGCTCTCCGAAACACTCTGGTCTTCTACGTCACCCAACACGAAGCATGAAGCGCCGAAAGCTCTTGCAGTAAGAGCTATGTGCGTGGTAACCCTCTTATCTCTTTCAGGCCTATGACC
>DAIRVF010000144.1:0-3136 GCA_036802965.1 Zestosphaera sp. | reverse complement strand
CAACGAAGGCGCTTTAATGCTTGCTAGAGGTTTTAGGAAGAACTCGAACGTGCTAGTAAGTTATTTAGGTAGTTTCCACGGTTGCTGTGTGGGGACCACCACAGTCTCAGGAGTGGATCTCTCAGTTAAGGTCGCGGAGACAATAGGTCCTTGGCTGAAGAGCGTTAAGGTTCCTTACCCATACTGCTATAGGTGCCCACTGGGTCTTAGCCCCAGATCTTGCAGGATGTCGTGCGTTGACCGCGTGAAGACCTTAATAGATGACGTAGGTCCTGAAAACGTGGTAGCTCTGATTACCGAACCTATCCAGGGCGACGGGGGCATAGTGGTTCCTCCCGAAAACTACTTCACGCAACTTGAGAACATTCTGAGAAAGCATGGAATACCCTTGATAGTAGATGAGGTTCAGACAGGTCTAGGCAGGACGGGCAGGTGGTTCGGGTACCAACACTTCAGTTTTAGGCCAGACGTAATAACCCTGGGGAAACCCCTCGGTTCCGGCCTACCGATTTCAGCTATACTTGGTAGGGAGGACATAATGAATTCCTTACCTGACTTCGCCTACTCGTTCACGCTAGCGGGCAACCCACTCATAGCTAGGGTTGCTTTGAGGACTATTCAATTAATTAAGGAGAGGGACTTAGTGAGGAGAGCTGAGAAGCTCGGTGAGACTATTTTGAGCAGGTTGAGGAGGTTGTGTGATGAATCCTCCATAGTGGGTGACGTGAGGGGTAGGGGCCTCATGGTAGGTCTGGAGCTGGTGAAGGATAAGGAAAGTAAGGTGAGAGGGTTTGAGGAAGCTAAGAAAGTTGTTTGGAGGGCTTACGAGTTAGGATTATTCGTCATGTTCCTATCCGGTAACGTACTCAGGATACAGCCGCCGCTAACCATAGAGGAGGATGTTCTTGAGGAAGGACTTAACATATTGGAGAAGTCTATTAAGGACGTTGAGGAAGGCAAGGTAGGTGACGACGTGTTAGCCAGGGTGCGTGGTTGGTGAGCCGCTCAAGACAGTGCCCATCGACCCCACTGAATCGAGGATAGCAGGTTGCGGAAGCCAACCAAGCTTAAGTTCGTCTCCATATATGACTTGTAGAGACTGTAAGTAGATCTTCTTAAATCGTCAGGTAAGCCGTTGAAGAATAGCCTTAAACGAAACCTGAGTAGTGACACATACTTAATCAACGTCAGGTATAAGAAGAGGTAGGCCCCGAAATCTGCTAGAGCTAGTAAGACTAAGAATATTTGATGAGCTATCAAAACATAGTTAAACAACTTAACCATTATCGAGGCCCCCGTGGGTAAGTCCCCTCCTCAAGTAAATCTTAGCGACGTTACCAGTCCTCACAATCTCCACTATACCCTTACTCTCCAGCAATTTAATCCTCTCTGAGATTATCCTTCTAGAGGCAGTACCCCTAATCCTTCTAACCCTCCTAGTTAGTTCCGAGATACTCATGCCGCTTTCCGAAGAAGCGAGAACCTCTAGTATCGCCTTAGTTATCGGGTCTGATTCCGGCGCTTCCCTCAGTAAGATAACTAGTTCTCGAGCTAACTTAATCGCTCTCTGAACGGGGATGGAAAAATAAAGCGTTAGCTCCACCGCTATCGCGTAGGTCGGGTCATTGCTTAGCGTTGTGAGCAATTCCTCAAGTCTCTCTAGCTTCCTAACTATATGCTCAAGTAGTTCCTCAACTCTCTTTAGCGCGTCGTTAGAAGACATTCAAGTCCCTTGGGGGAGTTGGTTAAGCTCTGAAGTATTTATTCGTACTCTTCTTCCTTCCCTTTTTCCTCTTCCTCTCGATGCCTCACCTTAGATCTCTCACTCAGTAAGTCCTTCAGAAAACTCATGCTAGGCAGTGATTTCAGTTTCTCATCAAGGAATCTCTCAGTCCACTCCTTAGCTGTTTGCTGATCAACCCCACTCTCTACCAAAGACTTATAGAACATACTTACTTCCTTACCCAGCTTCTCACCGCTCACGCTCTCGGCCAGCATCTTGAGTAGGTCTCCTAAAGGTTCTTTAAGTTCTTTAAGGAATTCTGAGATAGCTTTTAAGACCTCGCGTAGTTCCTCCACGTCTCTCTCTTCCTCACTCAAGATTTCCACCAAGATATCTAGCGTTAGCTAGAGTAATAACTTTGCTAGGTTCTACGTGGTCAAGCAGTGGTCAATTACTTAATATATTTTTCAAGAATATAGTGAATGGGAATAGAGTTGAACGCCATCGAGGTTAGGGATTTAGTCAAGGTTTACGGACATAAGATTAGAGCTTTAGATGGTGTGAGTTTAGATGTGGAGGAGGGAGCTGTCCACGCTTTACTAGGTCCTAACGGTGCTGGCAAGACTACCTTAATAAGAGTAGTAACAACCCAGTTAAGACCTAACGAGGGTTTCGCGAGGGTTTTCGGCTACGACGTTGTTAAGAATTCCTCTAGGGTTAGGGAACTGATTGGTTACGTACCTCAGGAAGTATCTCTTTGGAGTGATTTAAGCGGTTACGAGAACATGCTTATCTACTCAAAGATATACGGTATTCCTAGAGAGTTAAGGAGTAGGAAAATAGAGGAATTACTTGATTTCATGGGGTTAAGTGAGGCCTCCGGAAGACTCGTAAGAACTTATTCCGGTGGGATGATAAGGAGACTTGAGATAGCCATCGCCTTAATGCGTAGTCCTAAGCTTTTAATTCTTGACGAGCCAACGATAGGTCTTGACCCGGGAGCACGTAGCTTGGTTTGGGATAAGATAAGTGAGTTTAGGAAGGAGAACGGTGTGACGGTCTTCTTCGCAACCCACTACATGGACGAGGCAGATAAATACGCTGATTACGTAACCCTCCTTAATCAGGGGAGGGTGGTGGCTCACGGAACCCCTAACGATCTAAAGAAACACGTCGAGGGTAATAAGGTTCTCGTGTTTTTCAAAGAGTCCGTGGGTAACTCAAGACTAAGTGAGGTCGTGTCAGGAATTCCCGGAGTAAGCATCTCTAACTTCAGCAACGACCATGTGGAGTTGGTGGTTGACGACATACCTACTAAGCTACCTAAAATACTTGAGGAAGTCTTCGTCAACGGCTACTCAGTCTCTGAGGTGGAGGTTAGGGAAGCGTCGTTGGACGAGGTCTTCATAAAAC